>JABSOJ010000110.1 GCA_013216005.1 Alteromonadaceae bacterium
AGACATCCATGCCTAATGTTTCTTTCATGTGTCGAATATCAACTTCAACATGCCAGCGTTCTTTGTATAAATTTTTGATTGCCTTTTTGGGATACTCTTTTGCTGATAACAACGTCGTTATTAATATTTTTTTCCCCGATTTAATTTCACGGAGTATGATTTTTTCAGGTGCTTCATCAAATTCCTTTTGTGTCATCCAATCAGGCTTCTTTTTTGGTTTTAGGAGTTCAATTAAGTGATCTTTTTTACCTAGCGTTATACCAGTACCAAAATCTGTTTTTGATTGACGACTGCCAAACTGTTCAAAGAGGACATCGACGCCTCTTTTTATCATTTCGGCCAACAAAAAAAACGTGCCAAAAAAGGCATCACCTAAAACGATATCACCAGGTCTAAATGTATCAAGCACTGTACGTAGCAGGCTTTGTTCTTACACCTAGGAAATCCCAATTATAGCCCTTTGTTTATCTACGATCCAAAATGTTGGTTAAAAAACAACCAGTAATTAAGTTATACTAAATTCAAAGGATTTATAGCTAAATTTAAGAAATATGAATTTCAAAGGATTGAAATCAAAATTAGCATGGTTCAAACAGATCTTTACTGATCATTGGTCTGCGTTTGTCATAAAACATCCCCGTTATAGGGGGTCTGCGGAAGAACCCCCAATTATGACTAATCTGAGTTGATATTCATGAAGAGTTAGTCGCTAACACTTTATTTCAAATGCAATAAAATTATTGCTGCGTTAGTTTTCGCCTGGGAATCAGCTTCGCCAGAAGAAATGGAAATCATAGCCACGAAATTTGAACTTGAAGCCTCTATAGCCAAGTACCCAATGTGGATACTTGGTGCTCCTAATTGCAATGATGATGAAATAGCCAAACATTTAACATTACGAATATCGGGAAAGAAGGAGGAAGTGTATTGGGAACATCCAGACGATATGAATAAACGGCACTGACCATATAGGCTAAATTAGGGATACAGTTCAACAATGTTTTCTGTTAATTTACATGAGTTCAAACCTATACAGGCTCTGGACTGTATCAACTTAAACACGGTAATACACAAGTATGAACTGTTACCCGGTTTGATTGGTGCCTTAAAAAGCATTTAAAAGCGGGTCAAAAAGTTCATTCAGATGCACTTCCAGCATTGAATATTATTGACCAAACCCAGCACTATGAAGCGAGGGTAACACCAAGCCATTTAGTGGATGAATGGCTACCGTGGGTCCACATAGCTATCAGCAATTTAAAAACATTTTTGTTAGGTACATTTCATGGAGTATCAGGAAAATACCTTCAAGAATACTTAGATGAGTTCTGTTATCGGTTCAACCGTCGATTTATCGAGAAACATATACCTAACCGATTGTTAAATTTAGCAATCGGTCATCCACCTGTAAAATCGGCCTGAGTGAAGTGCATAGGCATGTTAATTAATGTAACAATTAGTTAACGTAATAACTAACTAACAATGAGTTAGCTAATAATTAAACGTTCTGAACAAAAAATGCCAGTCATTTGACTGGCATTTTTATTTGGTATGTACTTTACTGATGAAAATTATCGTTTATACCTTACTTTTTCTTTTTTACCGCTTTTGCATTCGGTAAATCAGTAATTGAACCTTCGAATATTTCAGCGGCTAAGCCAATCGATTCATTCAAGGTTGGGTGAGCGTGAATGGTTAAACCAACATCTTCAGCATCAGCACCCATTTCAACGGCTAAACAAATTTCACCTAGCATTTCACCAGCATTAATTCCAACAATGGCTCCACCTAAAACACGGCCTGTTTCTTTTTCAAAGATTAGCTTAGTTTTACCTTCAGTACGAGCTGAAGCGATAGCGCGACCAGAAGCAGCCCAAGGGAAGTTAGCCACTTCAATGTTTAAACCTTGCTCTTTAGCTTCGCTCTCAGTAGCACCTACCCAAGCCATTTCAGGATCAGTATAAGCGATTGATGGAATACAACGAGGTTCAAACGTATGTTTCTTGCCTGAAATAACTTCAGCAGCAACATGTGCTTCGTGAACCGCTTTGTGAGCCAACATAGGTTGGCCAACAACATCGCCTATAGCAAAAATGTGGTTAACGTTAGTACGTAGTTCATTTGTTACATTAATAAAACCACGCTCGTCAACATTAACACCTGCTTTATCAGCGTCAACTAAGTGACCGTTTGGTTTACGACCTACAGCAACTAAAATTTTGTCATAACGTACTGGCTCTGCCGGTGCTTTTTTACCTTCAAACGTTACATACAAACCATCGTCTTTCGCTTCAACAGCAACAACTTTAGTTGACAACATAATGTTAAAACGTTTTTTAACATAGTTGTTATAAACACGAACAATATCTTTATCAGCCGCAGGCACTAATTGGTCAGCAAACTCTACCACTGAAATATTTGAACCTAACGAGCTATATACAGTACCCATTTCTAAACCAATAATGCCGCCACCAAGTACCAACATTTCTTCAGGAATATCTTTAAGCTCTAATGCCCCGGTTGAGTCGATTATACGAGGGTCATCAGTAGGAATGAATGGTAAATTAACAACTGAAGAACCTGCAGCAATAATAGCATTTTCAAAAGTAATAGTTGTTGTGCCATATTCACCTTCCACAGCAATAGTATTGCTGCCGGTAAATTTACCGTAACCGCTTACTGTTGTAACTTTACGAGCTTTAGCCATACCGGTTAAACCACCAGTTAGCTGAGCAATAACACTGTCTTTCCAGCTACGAACTTTGTCTAAATCAATTTCAGGAGCGCCAAAAGTAACACCGTGTGATGCCATTTGTTTTGCATCATCAATAACTTTAGCTACGTGAAGTAATGCTTTTGACGGGATACAACCCACATTTAAACATACACCACCTAACGTTTTACGGCTTTCAACTAATACTACGTCCAGTCCTAAATCTGCGGCACGAAATGCAGCTGAATAGCCACCAGGACCTGCCCCTAACACTACTACCTGAGTTTTAATCTCTTTACTCATGCTAACCTCAAAAATTAATTTATTTGTAATGATAATTCATCAAAACCCATCCCATTAAATTAATAGAATAGTTATAAAAATCACCATTATTTCAATGCTGTCGTTATTTGTCGGCAATTTTACTCTCTGTAGTAAAAAATCGCCAACATTTATCGCTATTTTATTGATGTCATTCAATAACTATCAATAAAACAGCTAACTAGTGTTCTTCTCTAAAGAAGACTAACGCTAACTAATGTCCGTCCACAAACAGGGTCCTAGCAAGGGCGACCCAATGGTGCAATATCAACACTACTAGCCTTGGGCGTTTAGTCATGCTAAATAACCTTATCTAGTGGTGCTCAGATTTTGCCAGTGGGACATCCGCAGTAGACATTCATTTCTGGATGGGCGCTGGCTACAAAGTTAACCGTCTAATATCTGTCATTACTCCAGATAAGTGCACAATGAAACGCGCCGCTACTGCACCATCAATTACACGATGATCGTAAGACAATGCTAATGGCAACATTAAACGTGGAATAAACTCACTGCCATTCCATTTTGGTTTCATTTCAGATTTAGAAACGCCCAAAATAGCGACATCAGGCGCATTCACAATCGGAGTAAAGGAGGTGCCACCAATTCCACCTAAACTTGAAATAGTGAAACAACTACCCTGCATATCTACAGCTTTCAATTTACCGTCACGTGCTTTCAGGCTGATTTCCAATAATTCTTTAGAAAGCTGATAAATACCTTTTTGATCAACATCACGCACCACTGGCACAACTAAACCTTTGGGTGTATCAACCGCCACTCCAATGTGACAATATTTTTTCATGATCAAGCTTTCGCCATCTTCACTCAAGCTGGAGTTAAATACCGGATAAGCCGCCATCGCATTTGCAATAGCTTTTAAGATAAAAACTAAAGGCGTGATTTTAAAACCAAGCTTTTGTTTTTCACACGTCACATTTTGCTCTTTACGGAACGCTTCAACTTCCGTGATATCGGCTTCATCAAATTGAGTAACATGAGGAATGGTTACCCAATTACGGTGTAAGGTTGGACCCGATATTTTTTGTATACGAGTCAACGGAACCGTTTCAACTTCTCCAAATTTTGAGAAATCGATTTGTTTACGTTCAATAACTTGCAAACCACCCGCGCCACCAGCCACAGAACTGCCAGCATTTGCTTTAGGACGAGACAATTCATATTTTACATACGATTGAACATCTTCTTTTAAAATACGGTTTTTACGACCAGACCCTTTTACTAAGCTTAAATCAACACCAAATTCACGCGCTATACGACGTATCGAAGGTGTACTGTAAATAGTACCTTTTGTTGTTGCGCCCATTTGTGGATGATGTGGAACTGGTGCACTTCTTACGGGTTGTGGTGTAGGCGTTTTACTGGCAACAGCAGGAGCTTCAACAACTTTTTCAGCAACTGCAGCGGTATCAATCGGCGCAGCATCTGTGGAAGTTTCAAGCTTGATAACTACCGAGCCTTGTTTCACTTTATCACCAACGCTGATAAGAACTTCCTTAACAGTTCCGCCCATTGGCGAAGGTACATCCATTGTCGCTTTATCAGTTTCCAATGTGATCAGGCCATCTTCTTCAGCAATAACATCACCTACAGCCACTAATACCTCAATCACATCAACTTCGCCATCTTCGCCGATATCAGGTACTTCTATATCAATAATAGCACTTACTGATGCTGCTGCGGCTGCTGGTGCGTCATTTGATTGAGTTGTTTCAATTGCCACAGACTCAGCGACAGTAGCAACAGCAACTGGTTCAGTAGTCTCTTCTGTACTGCTCTGTGCACTATTTTCTGCAATGAGCTCAGCAATTATGTCACCTTCTTTGAGCTTATCGCCAACTGCGACAGTTAAAGCGGTAATTTTACCTGCCATTGGCGAAGGAATATCCATCGACGCTTTAACAGTTTCAACGGTAATAATGGCATCTTCTGCTTCAATTGTGTCGCCGACAGCAACACATATTTCTATAATTTCTACTTCATCGCCGCCAACATCAGGGACGAGAATTTTTTGAATATCGGACATTTTCATTTTCCAGTCTGGATTTACCTGTAACTAACAATTTTGAATTAACTATCTCAATTCATTTATCTAAAAATCAATTATCTAAACTCAATTACAGGTAAAAGGTTATGCGTAAAGCGGATTAAGTTTGTCAGTATCTATGTTAAAGCGTTTAATCGCCTCAGAAACCACTGAACGTTCAATATCGCCACGGTTCGCCAATTCAAATAATGCTGCTACCACAATGTAATTTTGATTCACTTCAAAATGCTGACGTAAATTTGCACGACTATCACTACGACCAAAACCATCGGTACCTAAAACACGATACTCCGTATCTAAATAACCGCGAACTTGCTCTGCGTAGTTTTTAATGTAATCTGTTGCCGCAATTGCAGGACCATTTTCACGGGTGATAATATTAGAAATATAAGCAGATTTTGGTTTACTCTCAGGGTGCAACATATTCCAGCGAGTTACTTCCTGACCGTCACGTGTTAATTCATTAAATGATGTTACTGAGTAGACATTTGATGAAACACCGTAATCTTTCGCTAATATTTGTGCCGCTTCACGTACTTGCAATAAAATAGTACCCGAGCCCATCAACTGTACATTTACTTTACCTTTTTTAGCTTCAACACGTTCTAACTGGTAAAGGCCTTTAATAATTTGATCAGCAATCTCTGTACCTTCAGGTAACGCAGGATGAGCGTAATTTTCATTCATCAAGGTTAAGTAATAGAAAATATTTTCATTATTTTCGTACATACGACGTAGACCATCACGAATAATTACCGCAATTTCGTAACCATAAGTTGGATCGTAAGTAACACAGTTGGGGATCAATCCCGCTTGCACATGTGAATGACCATCCTGATGCTGTAAACCTTCACCATTAAGTGTCGTTCTACCTGCGGTTGCACCTAATAAGAAACCTCTGGCCTGACTATCGCCCGCTGCCCACGCTAAATCACCAACACGTTGGAAACCAAACATAGAGTAATAAACATAAAAAGGAATGGTCGTTGCGTCACAAGTTGAATAAGAGGTACCTGAGGCAACCCATGAAGCCATTGCACCTAGTTCGTTAATACCTTCCTGCAATACCTGACCTTTTTTATCTTCACGATAATAAGCAACTTGATCGGCATCCTGAGGAATATATTTTTGTCCTTCATTAGCATAAATACCAACCTGGCGGAACAAACCTTCCATACCAAAAGTACGCGCTTCATCCGGAATAATCGGTACGATTCGTTTACCAATTTTTTTATCTTTTAATAAAACGTTTAATATACGTACAAAAGTCATCGTTGAAGAAACCTTACGATCTCCAGAACCTTTCAAAATAGTATCAAACGATTTAAGCGGTGGGATCTCCAACGTTTCATTTGCCTGCTCACGGCGTGCAGGCATTGAGCCACCAAGTGCTTCTCGGCGTGCTTTCATATATTTATATTCAGCACTGTCTTCCGGAAATTTATAAAAAGGTAAATCCGCTATTTCGTCATCAGAAACAGGTATATTAAAACGGTCACGATAATATTTAACCGAATCAAGGTCCATTTTCTTAACGTTATGGGCAATATTCAAACCTTCACCTGCCGCACCTAAACCAAAACCTTTCACGGTTTTAGCCAAAATAACGGTTGGACGGCCTTTAGTTTCAATCGCTCTTCTGTAAGCAGCATAAACTTTTACCGGATCATGCCCGCCACGATTCAAACGATAAATATCTTCGTCTGACATATTGGCCACCATAGCCGCAGTTTCAGGATATTTATTAAAGAAATTTTCACGGGTGTACTTGCCACCTTTAGCCTTACAGTTTTGATACTCGCCATCCACGGTTTCGTTCATTAACTGTAATAATTTACCCGAAGTATCACGGGCAATAAGTGCATCCCAATAACTACCCCAAATAACTTTCACTACTTCCCAGCCTGCACCACGGAATGTACCTTCAAGTTCCTGGATAATTTTACCGTTACCACGAACAGGACCGTCTAAACGTTGCAGGTTACAGTTAACAATAAAGGTTAAGTTATCTAAACCTTCACGAGACGCTAAACCAATTGCACCTAACGATTCCGGCTCATCTGTTTCACCATCACCAAGGAAGCAATATACTCTTTGGCCTGAGCAATCTTTAATGCCACGATCGGTTAAATATTTAAGGAATCGTGCCGTGTAAATGGCTTGCAGTGGTCCTAAGCCCATTGAAACGGTTGGAAACTGCCAGAAATCACCCATCAAATGCGGATGCGGATAAGAAGATAACCCTTCACCATCACATTCCTGACGGAAGTTATCCATTTGCTTTTCTGTTAAACGACCTTCAAGAAATGAACGGCTATAAATACCTGGCGCGATATGACCTTGAGAGAAAATAAAATCGCCGCCATCTTTTTCTGAAGAGGCTTTAAAAAAATGGTTAAAACCAACATCGTAAAGCATTGCTGAAGAAGCAAAACTACCAATATGACCACCGAGTTCTAAATCTTTTTTCGACGCACGTAACACCAATACCAAGGCATTCCAACGGATAGCCGCACGAATGCGGGATTCCAAGGTTTGATCACCCGGCATATGTGGCTCTTGTCCAGGAGGAATAGTATTTACATAAGCCGTTGTAGCATCAAAAGGTAAATGCGTACCGCTGCGTCGTGCACGGTCGATTAATTTTTCTAATAAAAAATGCGCACGTTCTGGGCCTTCATTTTCCAAAACAGATTCCATTGACTCCAACCACTCTTGGGTTTCCATTGAATCAATATCAAGCTCGTTTATTTCGGGGAGTTCAGACATAGTAATTACTCTTCTCCAGTTCTTACTTGTGATAAGTAAAATAAATTAAATTAAAATACGTTTAATTGCGTTAAATTTTATTGATTAAAGATAGTAAAGTTTTGAGTTTCTACCGCTAATCAGCTAATTTTTTTTGTAATCATGTTTTTGTAATCATCTTTTGTAATCACCTATTAGGCGAAAACGACTTGAACTTCGATCCTGCATTTAAAATCAAGTTAAGCGTGATGAACTAAGTTTGATTAGCACAACGGTAATATTCACCGTTCATTCGTGTTCGTCCTGAAACGGACGGGCACTAACCAGTGAATAAATTAATACTCACTACGTTGCATTCGCCGCATCGAACGTTCCATACGGCTATTTTCTTGTGACATTTTCAACAAAACTTCTTCAATGAAGGCCAAGTGTCTGTGACTGGCACCCCAGGCTTTCTGAGGTTGCCCGCTGATAATAGCGTCAAATAAACGCTTACGGTAATCAGCTATTTGAGCAAATACATCTGGACGCTTAGCCAAAACAGTTAAATTTT
The DNA here is from genome assembly GCA_013216005.1 of Alteromonadaceae bacterium. Classification (GTDB taxonomy): domain Bacteria; phylum Pseudomonadota; class Gammaproteobacteria; order Enterobacterales; family Alteromonadaceae; genus JABSOI01. The sequence goes on from JABSOJ010000110.1 coordinate 8,404, forward strand.
GCTCAATATTATCAACCAACAATTTCGACATGCTGCGTGCAAGGTGCAAAATAACAGCATTATGTGATGCTGCACAAATGGCCAAATAAAATTCAAATACCGCCTGAGCTTCCAGTCGGTAATCGTTTTCCAAACCAATGTTTTCTAATTGAGCATTACCAATATTTTCATGCTTTTTCTGTATTTCATCAAAATCAGCTTGAGTACCACGCATCGCCGCATAATAAGCAGACATACCTTCAATACCGTGACGGAACTCTAATAAATCAAACTGCGATTCATTACTTTGAGACATTAATTCAAACAGTGGATCAGACAAACCACTTAAAATTTGATCACTGACAAAAGTGCCACCGCCTTGTTTGCGGGTAACTAACCCTTTAGCTTCCAATTTTTGGATTGCTTCTCTTAAAGATGGCCGTGAAACTTCAAATTGTTTAGCTAATTCACGTTCTGGCGGAAGTTTTTCCCCCGGGTGTAAACTGCCTTCTAAAATCATATCTTCTAATTGCGCTAATATAACATCCGACAACTTAGGCTGCTTGACAGCAGCTTTTGCAGATTTATTGAAGTTGTGATAATTCATAGTTTTACTTCATTTAAGGTTATTATTTAGTTTCTTTGACTAAAAACAATCTGGTAAATTGGTCTTACCAATTGCATTTGTGACGTAGAAGCGGCAAATAATTTAAGTTTTACGCCTGTAATCTAGTCGAAGTGGCGTAAAAAGCCAAGTTTTAATTTAGAGTTAAAACTTTAAATAGATGTTTGATGTATGATGTATGATTGGTCTGACCAAAAAGCAGTACAAAAACTAACATAAGTAAACATATTAATTCGATAATATTTTACGGTGCACATGGTATTTATAATTGACTACGTTACTGCTTTTATTAGTTGAATCTAAGATTATTAATAGGTCAGAAAATAACTCTTTGAAACACTTGTTTACAATAACTTGTTAACTATATAGAATTTAGTTGATAATTATTGGTTTCAGCAATCTTGTGGCTTAGAAAACATTACTACACACTAAAACATTGCCCAATATTAGTTTTAATATCTTTAAATAGGATAGCTTTCAATAGGAGATATCTTTCAATAAAATATATCTTTCAAGGACTGAAAAATGTCATACATACCACGCTTTACTCGATTTTTACTTTTCACCCGATATTCAATTACCTTAATATTTTTTAATGCTTCTCTAGTTCACGCAGGCAGTTCAATAAATGGCGAAAATGTTAACTATAATGTTACAACCACTCCAGCCTGACTCAGCAACGTTTCACTATCCCCCCTGACCCATCATTCATCTCTAGAAGCTCAAACTTATCGATTAGTCGATACTCAAATTAATGTAACTAATGAAAGTCCGCATTATTTCCACAGATTAAGCCTGACATTAAATGAAATATCAGCTATAGAAGAACATTCTGATATTAGCATTAGTTTCGCACCTGAATATCAATCCGTGGAAATTCATCACATTCACGTAATTCGCGGCAAAAACAAAATAAATAAACTCAACCCTGACAAAATAAAAATTGTAGCAATTGAAGACGAACGTTCAAGAAATATATATTCAGGTAAAGTGAATGCAATTATCCACTTGGAGGATATCAGGATTGGTGATACGTTAGATTATAGCTATTCAATAGTGGGCAAAAATCCAGTTTTCAGTAATGAATTTACCTTTTTTGTAGATTTAGGATGGCAAGTATCGGTTGATAAACTCCATTTTCGAATTTTAATGCCATCACATAGAAAACTGAATTATAAAAAATTTAATACCTCCTACGATCCAATAGTTAACGTTACTGCTGCTAAAACAGAATACAAGATAGAAATTTCTAATACTAAAGGCGTTATTGTTGATGGTGATTCTCCAAGTTGGTTTAATCCCTATCCACTAATTCAATTTTCTAAATTCAACGAATGGCGACAGGTAGCTGATTGGGCCGTCGATTTATTTTCAGTTAAAGAACCACTTAACAATGAGTTCAAACAATTTATTGAAGAATTAAACAACATGGAACAGCAAGCAGCTATACAAAAAGCCATTGCATTTGTTCAAGATGATATTCGATATTTAGGACTGGAAATATCACACAATTCTCATAAGCCCCATCATCCTAATACAGTGTTCAAAAATAGGTATGGGGATTGCAAGGATAAATCATTATTACTTGTTACATTATTAAACAAAATAGGTGTGCAAGCGTATCCTGCATTAGTGTCTACAGACAATAAATTTACAATCAATCAGTATCTGACAACACCCGACTTATTTAATCATGCAATTACAAATATAGTTTGGCAAGGTAATGAGTTTTGGATAGATCCAACAAGAACATATCAAAGTAAAACGCTGGAGTCGATTCATCAACCGGATTATGGATTAGCATTATTAGTTAAGGCTGGTACTCATGAATTAACCACTGCTACACCAACAAAATCAGTAAAAAGTAGTGTTAATATACAAGAGAAGTTTTGGAGTGTTGATTATACCTCACCCGTCGAATGGCAAATTAAATCACGTTACACAGGGGAATAGGCTGAAAGAGTCAGGTATAGATTAGCAAAAAATGGTCTTGCCAAAACTTCACGTTCATATATTAATTGGCACCAATCAAACCGGGTAACAGTTCATATTTGTGTATTGTCATGTTTAAGTTGATACAGTCTAGAACCTGTATAGGTTTGAACTCATGTAAATTAACAGAAAACATTGTTGAACTGTAACCCTAATTTAGCCTATATGGTCAG
>JABSOJ010000111.1 GCA_013216005.1 Alteromonadaceae bacterium
AAAGTATACGCTTAGGTGTCAAAAATAAACGTTTAAAATCGGGTTGGGATGATGACTATATGATGAAGGTACTTATGCTTGGGTTGACAATTGGTTAATTAAGACCCGTTTGCCCTGCAACGACATGTAGATTGTATGATTTTTAGTGAGTCAATGCGGTATTATTGTAATATATTTTAAAAAACGAGTATTAAATAAAGTGATTTATTAATTTCTAAATCGCTTTGTGCCCCAAAGAGACTTACAGGTTTGAAATTAGCTTCAACTGAATAATCCATAGCATAAAGCACAAAGTTCACTTTTGCTAAACAATGCAAGTGCAAGATCTGATGAGCAGATAAATATTAAGTCGTTTTTTGTTTAATTTATTTAATGAATTTAGGGTTAGCTCCGCATATTAAATAGCTCTACATATGTATGAATATGCTGTGCACCGCATATCCGTACCATACTGTTACACATTGAAGTGTGAAATAACTATTAATTACATTATAAATCAAATAGTTGGTGTGTATTCACACTTTTACTGATTTTTACACACTAAATGTGTGAAAATAGTACCAACCTCTCTGTTTTTTCACACTTATGAAAGTATTGCAAAGTGTGTCTTTTATTTAATCGGTACGACCTTTCCAGCTTCTATTCGTGAGAGGGCTTCCTCAAGCTCCATACAACGAAATGTAAGGCTTACATTAGCTTTCACCACTTCATCGGTAAGCTGCTTAAAATTGCCTGCCTGTATTCGGTATTCTGTTTTCAGACGCTTTTCTTTGTCTCGATCACGTCTTAATTTAAGCTCGGAGGATAGGTTTTCCTGCAAGTTGTTTATAGCTTGATTTTTATTTCTATCTACTTCCAGTATTGGAAGCTCTGCTTTGACTTCCTGAACAAATGCTTTGTAGTAATAAATAGCTCCTCGACTTAATCCAGCTTCTTCGTTGATCCTAAGTATTGAAATTTTCCCATCAGCCTTCGTGCGCTCCGGTTTGCCTGCTTTCAACCGTACAAACGCTTCTTTTAATCGCTGTAGGGTAAATTCTTTTTGTCTCATTAGATTTCCTTAACTGCTATCGAATTTGCTTTAATGTCGACCTTAAATGGGGTGAATTTGATGTTATGCAGGGATAAAGTAGCTTCAATAGCTTCGATTTTAAGTGCCATGTCGGTCAGAATGCTAGCCATGTAAAATCGGCCATCATTCAGAGCATTAAACCGCTTAATCAAACGTTCACGGAAAGGAAGACGGCCTTCGGCTTTTTCTGGTGTGATCACTTCATGTTGGCAGACTAAAGATGATCGGTCAGATGAACAGATACGAGTACAGGCTGGATTAAAACAATAGCCAGTCGGGTGTTCGACCACACTCACGCTGCCACTTCTTACTTGCCGCTCAATTTCCGACCAGCTCTGGTATAGAGTACCAGCGTAGTCAGATTTATCTCGCTCTTCAATGATCCGCTCACCTTCCTTACCTGACAATGTTTCACTATTGTAGATATTAAACAGCGAATCCGTGGTGACACTGATATTCGCTTCTTTTATCAGTTCCTGTAATTCACTATCCATTGTCAAATCCAGTGCTTTAGTCAGTTCATAATTATTCATATACCACTGAGTCATCACAATATTTAGATGTTTGTACTGGTGTTTGAGCGTCATAACGTTACCTAACTTATTCCTCACTAAAAAAACAGCAAACGTCCTTCGAAAATCATGCGATGACTGCTTAGGTAAATATCCTCCAAGTATTAATTTACCAACCCTTTCGGGATTAAGTAAATTGAATTCATCGATATCAGTCTGATTTGAAACAATATTATTTCTTTTAAAAAAGTCAGGTAATTTCCTTTGCGTATTTCTTAATATAGGATTTCCTTTTTGGTAATTAATCGCAAGAGCAAGAAAAGCTGAATCCAATGAATTTAAAATTGGCTCATTATCGACATAGAGAGCTTTATAATGTCTTCGAGCAAACTCACTGAGGTCATAAGCCAACTCAAGCGCTTTTTTGGCTATCGGATGGGTCACCCATGTTTCTCTTTTTGGAATACCACCTTCCTGAGTTTTGCTGATGGTTCCTGTCAGGGTGGGTACTATTATATCCGCAAACTTATGCTCACTGTAGCTATCCTTATTAAAGCTTAAACATTCTGATATCCGTACACCGCTAAAGCCGAGCAAGACAATTAGACATGCTGTTTGAATTTCATTCCCGCAAGTAACTAAACCATCTAAATAAAAGTCGTCGGATACGACACCATGATCTATTTTGTCACCAATTGATTTTTTTTAACTGCACTTCCCACTCCATTGTTTATGCTGTTTTTTTAAAGCGGCCGAAGCCTCAAAAAAGTCAGCGTAGCCCTGACTAATATTACTCCGGTACGGGTGATAACGATCAACAATACCTATAGCTGTTTCAAACAGTTTCCGAGCCATACCTTCGGGTATGGCGATAGCTTGTTTTGGAGTCTGCTTTTCGGGAGCACAATGCTTCCGACTGAAAGCTATACGACTTTTGATTAAACGGGTCGTCAAGCCAAGATCGTGCAGTATATTAATTGTTGTAACGAGCATATTGATGTAATTAAAAGAAAACGCTTTGTTTTTTAAAAACAATTTGAATTTACGGTAATACTCATCGTGATCAAAACGTGTCCAGTCGGTAGAACACAGTCCATCAGAAATATGCTGGAGCATTACTATATGGGTACTAAGTGATGAAATACTAAGCGTTGGTTTTTTATCATAAATTAACTTTAAGGTTGTTTGAATATTTCTACGATATTGTTCCGGAATAGAATGAAATACAAGCTTGGCTGATTTGGTTATAACAACTGTTCGTTCGTAAGAAAAATCCCACACATCGCTGTAAACGTAACAAAGTGGCAGTCCAGTACTATTAACAGTTACCACATCACCAAGCGAATGTATTGATGGCAATGGTAGTTTTTTATTTTGTTGGGATATCATTTATAAATTTCCAGCAGGTCATCAATGGAAGATGAATCATCGTAGAGAGGATGTGGGTCGTTTTTATTTAATTCAGATGCGGCCTTGTATTCATCCGGTACTATTACGTTATAACGCTCCAGTATTGCATTGACCGTATTTAATATCTTTCCCAATCTATTCGATGGAATACTGTTTAATGAGGGATATGCCATTACTTCAATGATGGTATCTTTAAAAGACAGCATCAACCAGATATCGTCTTGCTCAGCAATCAACGCATGATTTTCACATTCGAAACAGCTCAGAAAGTCAACACACGTACCGCTTTCACTATTTTGTAATTCTCTGAATGGACGGAGAGATTTTTTTGCCCGCTCACCATACGGATCCCCGCAACGCATACCTGTTGGGGTTTTATTCGGCGTACTCTTATGCTTCATTTGCCAATCAAAATTGGTGAGCGGATCTTTGAATTTATATAATGCTTCTTCAATTGCCTGTTTCTTCGGTGTACCTGATGTTATTTCCCCCTGAGCAATAAATGCCCCTGCAAGTTGTATTTCATGTGTTTCTTTTACACCATACAAATAGGATTTAGAAACCGTTTCCACACTGCTTTTATTTGCCTTAGCAACAATAAAAATGTCACCAAATGCACGCATCAAAGCATTACTGCGGGTTTTACGGAAAATACTAGTATTTATAGTCACATAGCCCATTGGAACCAGAGCACGATTTATTGAGCATTGGGGCGGTTTGCTCATTGTTCTAGACTGATAGACTTCTCCTTCAGGGGAGAAGAAAGGAAAGAAAGGCTCATTTTCATCTGGTGCAAATTTCTCGGACACAATAAGCCAACTCTCCATGAACTCCTTTGCCAGTTTAGTAAAGCCAATCCCTAATTTTTGTTTTGCATATAGTGCTCTGGCTTTGACAGAATTAAACTCATAGCTGTCACCATCACATTTTTTAAAGGTTACATCCTTTCGCTTTAACTGAAGAAGTGGGGTGGTGTTAGCCCCTGTCCACATAGACACAATAAGAAAAGCCAGGCGAATAACAATGTTTCTCCAGTCCCCGTGAGCTACACGATAAATTGCTGATGTTCTGAGTGTAGAAATCTGATCTTTTGAAAATCCTTTTGCCTTAAGTTCAGTTTCGTCAAACATCGGGCAGATTTTCGGTTTATTATTGTTCAGAACAAACTGACTATAGGCGGTATAAGCCTTTATTAATTTTTTCCCAATTTTAGTCAGCTCACTGTCAGATAAGGTATTATAGGGAACCGCTGATTCTTTTTGCTTCCTGATCACTGGCAACTTTCTGGCCAGTGAAGATTTATTCATATTTTTGAGCAAAGCGCTGATTGAGTTTCGAGCTACCGCATAAGTTCCTTTTTTAATATCACCTTTTAATACTCTTTTCCCCGTATACCTGAGGTACCAGAAAATATTATCTTCCGTAAAATCTACCATGCGTTCATGTTTATCAAGCGTTGCCACGTACTGTGCCAACTGGATAAAATAATTACGTCCAGTTTGGCTGTGGGGTGAAATATCTTTAAATAAGTCATACATTTCACGGACAAAAATATCTCTGCCCATATTAACCACAGAAATGGGTAGTGAGCCATCTGGAGAATGAGAGCCTTTGAGACAGGGTGGGCAGCCTTTATATTTTAATCGCTTAAAATATGTTTTTTTCCCACCAAAAGTAAGTACCATCGCTTCAATTGAAATAGGGATAACAGTTGTTGCCACAACTTCCGTGTCAAGAGGTGTGTTGAGAACCCGCCTTTTTCTATTCTGGATTACCATTATACCAACTCAAAGTCTTCAAGGTTAAATAGATATTCATAAACCCGCTCAGCTTTTTCATCTCCGCAGGCCTCTTCATTTACTTGCTTTAAGTAATGTAGCGTAGTGCCAAGATCGGAATGGCCCATTTTCGTTTGAACAAAGGTAAGAGCATCACTTTGGGGCAAACCAGCATCCATCAGTGAATGAAGTCGGAACACACCATATGTCGCACGGAGGTTATGCTGTTTATGATCAAATGCCCGACCGATCCGTTTTACCATCATCTTCCTAACTTCAATCCAGCGGGCATTCAACGTACCGGATGAAAACATTTGCCCTTTATTATTCAAGAACAGGGGAATGCGGGTAGGCTTAGATTCAATTCTTTCATATTTGATCCTGCGTTTAATAGCACGCTGACTGGTTGTATATTCATGGAGCTGCTTCATCAGACCGGTAGGGATCTCGATTTCACGCTCTTTGCTGCCTTTAGTTGCAACACCGCAAATAGCACCGATTCGTAGAACCACATAACCTTTTTGAAGTTCCTCCAGTGTCGGCTTAAACACTAACTCCTCTCTTAAAGTTCTGACTTCTTCCCGCCTTAATCCACTGTAGCGCATCAGCAGAAAGATCAGGCTAAACTCAACTGCCAATGATCCTATAACCTCTCTACCGTCTATGTTGCGTATGATCCTTCGTTCTTTGCGCAGCACGCTATCCATCTCTTGCCATTCATACTTAGATAAAGCAATCAGTCGATTTGGTACATCATTTTTAGTAGTGGATTTAGCAATTCTTAGGCGTAAATCAGTCGTCTGAACGTTAATGCTGCGGGTAGCTTGCATGGACGTAGCCCCACCCTGCGCATTGACCGTGATGATCTCATGCTCGAAAGGTGGGTTATCAAAAGGATGTTTCCTTGCCAACTTATAACGGTAAAAATTCACCACACAACGCATATACCCCTGGCAAGTGCTTGCGCTCAACTTTGCATTTGGATCATTACTCCGATAGAGCTCTTCTAGATATCGCTTAAAACGGTAGGTCGGACGTCGATTCTGTCGACTGGGCATTTCATCCCACAACATGCCAGTCTCATTCAGGAAATTAAAATATTGGATCAGTGAACGGGACTGAAGGGAAACGCACTGATGATCTCGGTTTATCACCAGATGCATCAACCAGGCGTTGGCAACGTCTATGCCTTTAGCGCTGATAACATCACCGTTTTCATCTGTTTCGGCTATATATAGGAAAGTAATATCAGGGATTTTGACAGGATCGTCGTTCTGGTAAGCAACCTGCAGTTCACCATTTTCATCAATGGAAGGAGACGGAACCTTATATTCGAAATCTTTCAACCGATAGCTGATAACCTCCATAAAAACTAAATCTCTTACACATATTTGAGACGTAGAATAGACCATATTTCACACTAATCAATGTGTGGAAGTAAACAAATGAAGTTTTTGTGTATCAGTAGTACCGTTGGTGCTCGACCCCCTTAACTTGCTTGGAAATTTTTAATTTCGACATCATAATAATATAATTAATATTCAACAGGTTATGAGATTTGCATTTAAAAAATATTATTGGGTAAATCGCATAAAGGCTTGTAGGTTAAGGGATGCAGCCTATCATGATGACAAACCAATGCTATGTGGAATTACCCCCATCTTATGGTAGATAAATCCCGGAGTATTCCTGATATTTGTAAACAGGTTTAAGACTCACCTATTAATCAGCTTTTTCAAGAAACAGGTTTAGAGGTTTAGGGGTCAAGTCGCTTGTCTAGCAATACTTTTGCCATGTCGATTTTTAACAGGCTCTCATCCTTAATTTTAAATAATTAGGGATGATAGATCTGATCAACACCATTGTTTTAATGAAATTTTACAGGTAAACAAAAGTATTATTAGACAAATGACTTGACTCCATAATTTTTATTCAAGACAACAGTGACAGTACCGCACGGACCCCTCATTAATTTGTTTTTGCTGTCGCTAAAGTATTTTGAAGCCACAAGTGGCATTGATTTGAAGAACTAGAATTTGAATGAAACTAAGGTTAGTCAAGCAACAATAATTAAATTGTTGTCCGTGACCAACCTTAAGCAATTATCTTGATATATAGAAATGTCTACATTTTCTAAACTGGGCTCCATAGTAGTAAAGAGAACCCAGCTTGATAAAATCGTAACTTATGCGGTTTGACTTTGTCGATCCAGACGATCATCACACCAGCACTACAACCATTTTTCAAATGGCCCTTGCCTAGACCTTGTTTTTCAACGATCTGTTCACAAGAACAACCTGTGGTGTTGGCAAGAGTAAATGAAGCTGCTGTTGTACCTGTGGTATCGAAAATAGCATCACCGTTTATCAAGGCAAAATGATTGGGGGGCAATATTTATTGCAATCCCCCAACCCGATCATCCTAACAATGACCGTTGGATAGAACAACCTCGATCAATCAAGGAAAGGTCCATCATACTTGTAGGTCACATTTCCTTTTTCATCCTTCTTCTCGAACTGAAGTTTGTCGCCATCCCGGTCACATTTGTACCGGTCGTTGCCAGAGTCTGCATCCTTAACCTCGATCTTGTATTTTATGCTACTTTCGTAGTCAATTTTAACTAGCTTGCCGTCTTCTTCGTATTCATCCTGGAACTTCCCTGGACCACCAGTAGGCGTGGCGCAAAGAAGGTGAGCTTCTTGTACGTCTGTACAACCTTTTGCGTCGACCGAAGCCCCTGCCGCAGTGTTTGGACACAAATCTAAATCATCAGTGATACTGTCGTTATCAGAATCTTTCATGATAAACAAAACAATGCCATCATGATCTGACGCACGCATTGCAGTGTGGTCTTGATTGACTAAGTCAGATGGTGCATCAGAATTACCACGTGCATATTGGAATTCTGTCACTAGGCTGTCAAGATTAGCAGTCGTTAACGCATGGTCAAGTACTTGCGCGCTACCTCTAAAGACGAAAGAATATTGTTCTTCTGCCGGGATATTATTCACCTGGTTTGTTATTACAGGATAAACAGGGCTTGGTTCCCAATGCATGTTACCTTCTTCTGTTGATGTACCTGTTATTTGACCTAATACGTCAACATAACCATCGCTAAATTGATAGGCATTGAAATCACCAGTTACCACAAGATTTACGTCAGGATCCACCGATTGTATATCTTGAACTATATTTGCCACAAATTGAGCTTGCGCCAATCTTTTCAAACGAACACGTTCGCTGCTGTCAACATTGCTTAATGAACGATTGTGTACAACCAATACCTGAATTGGAAAGTTACTGCCATCGGCTATAACTCTGCCTTTGAATAGTAGCGGTGGGCGGTCATTTAACGGTCTATCGTATGTCCCATAAACGAAATTAATATCTTTGCCATATTGAGTTATTTCATCCATTTCCACAGTGCTGCGCACCAAGAAGCCGACATCAATGCCACCAATATCATTACCTTCGACTAAATAAGACGTGTAATTCACCGAACCATCATCCGAATGAATTTGCTCAGCGATGGTTTTTAAGACTTCTAGTGTTCCAATTTCACTCACTGCAAGAATATCCGGCGAATGCATTTCGTTACGCACAAACTGTGAAATCTTGCTCAAGCGCGCTAAGTAATCTTTGGCAATTTCTGACGGACGATACATATTAAGTGAACCAACAGTCATCTCACCATCAGCTTTATGCCGAACTTGACCTAACAGGGCTGGTTCAGCGCCAGCAGTAATGCTAGTTGGCCATACCTGGTATTTGCTATAATATGATGAACCAAGTGGTCCGGTCACTGTAACCGCCTGATTGGCAAAAAGCGATAATTTTGGTCCACCAAAAACATCGGTATCAATTTCAAAAATTTCAGGATTACCATCCCAAACTGGTAAATCGGTTTCACCTGGATAGGCAATACCTGGTTCGCGGAAAGTTCTATTTGATCGAGCTACAACAGACGCTACAGAGAACTTATCACTAGCACCAGTTACCGTACCTTCAAATGTTACGATCATGCCTTCATAGCGTTCCATTTCATTTTCAGTAGGTTGTTCAGGTGATGGTGTATTTTCATCAAATTTAACAACAGGCGGTACCACATTGCCTGAGCTAATGATCGATACTTGAGAACCATAAGCATATTCAGTTAATTTTTTATACTCAACCACTGAACCCGTTATATTAACTTCATCTCCAACTGTCGTTGACGGCGTTTTGCCCGTGTATACATATAGTCCGTCAGAAGTAGCCGCATCATAGTCAGTTTTTAAAACTGGAGTCTGTATAAAGAAACCTTTGGGTCCCACTGCAGTAACAATATTGCCTTTAGTGGTCACATATTGATCTTTAAACGGCGAAACCAAACCACTGCCTTGAATTTCAAATATTTCTACAACAGCTACATTACTATATCCTGGTGTTGCCATTTGTTGTAAATAACTCGATGTTACTACCGCTTGACCACCGTCTGGTACTCTTGAATTCGAATGGCTATCTTTGTTACCCGCACCATGTTCGTTAATTTGTTTTTGACTTGGTGTTAAAACAGCTAGTAATTTTTCTGCATCACTGTCATTGGTATCATAAACAATCGCATCAACTAAACTAAAACCACTCACTGGTGTATCATTAGGATAATCAGTAACGTCGCCAGCGTGAATAGCAACGGCGTCCGCACCATTTTGTAGTGTAAAGTTGGCAGGAATTAGTGACGGCGTAGGTGAAACAGCAGCATGTCCTAAAACAAAGAAACCTTCACTATTGGTGGTGAATCCATTTAGGCTGATTGCTGAACCACTGGATTTATCATCTGAACCGTTGTATAAAACAACAGTCAAACCATCTAGCGAAGTATTACCAATACCGCCGTCATATAACTCGATAAACTCTAACGTATCTGTACCTAAAGTATCAGCATCGACTTCATTGATAACAATAGGAGAGTTAACCGCTGTGCTGAAACTAAAACTCACGTCATCAGCCATTGTATCCAAGCCAGGAGGATCGTTATCGTCAACATCGTTAACCAAATCACCCACTACATTAACAGTACAAATTTCGTTATAGTCAAAATTCACCTCTGAATTTAACGAATAATGCTGAGGACCACTATCGAATGTTGCGCTATGAGCACCACTGATACTACAATTAATACTGAACCATTCACCAGTCACATTCACTGATTCGCTAAAGCTGATGTTAATATTTGAGTTTAACGCAACCACGCCAGTTTGATCGCCCGGAGTTGTGGCAATAACTGTAGGAGCAACGTCATCACCCAAGCCGCCATTACCGAATGTCTGATCATTATTCACTGCACCAGATGTATTAGCACTAACAGATTGCCAGCTAAAATCATCATATTTACTACCTGTTCCAGCCAATTGTAAAGAATGACCAACAGGAGTACTACTGGTCTCCGAAACACCAATATCAATACTAGTTAAATCTTTTGCTGGACCATCAATCGCCACAAATGATCCTTCATAACTAAGAAATTGTAAAACTGCGCCACTGGCATCAACCAATGCTATTGCATCAGGAGAACCATTCTGAATGCCGCTTACATTAAAAGAAAGTGTACCAAAACTATCTTGTTGGTTTGGTAAAACTCCCGTTAAACCAACACTTTTATATGATTTTTTGTCATTTCCGTTGTAGAAAATCAGAGTCCAATCAGATAAATCTGTGCCTGCTGGGCCAGCTATTTCAACTCCCTCGTTTTTATCACTACTTGCATTATCATAATGAATTTCATTAATAAACACCTCAGTAGCAAACGCTACTGGTGCCATAGCCAAGCATAATGAAGCTGCTAAAATTGATTTACCGAATGTTGAGTTCGATTTGTCTTTTTCTGAACCAAACGGATGTTTAAGTCTATTGGTCTTAAAATATTGTCGCATACTGCTACTCCCTAATGAGTTTTGTTATTTTCGACTTGTTTATATTCTTATTTTCTAAAGTGTTTAAAACGTTACAACGTCGACTTTGCTTATTCACAAAGGCTATTTTTGTTATTATTTATAATCCTGACCAAAAGGACAGAATAAATACAATCATGCAATATTCAATCCACTTGATATTTAAGATATTAATCATACAATTAAAATATACAGCTTCAAAAATAAGGAAACTGTGTAAAATTTATTGACACTAAGTCAGCATTTGATCGAATTCAAAATTTAGCCGTCACCTTGTACTTATCAAGTACAGAATGGGGTGACAGAATGGAGTGACAGAATGGAGTGACAGAATGGAGTGAGGAAGCGTCACAGAAATAGTTTTATTGTACACTATTTAGTACAACGGTCTTCCATTTATCAATCCAATCATTTGTAT
>JABSOJ010000112.1 GCA_013216005.1 Alteromonadaceae bacterium
AAAAACCAATTTATCGCCTAACCCTTTAAAAATAGGGGATTCATCGAGGGACAACAGTATTATGGAACAGAGCCTCTGTAAAACACTCGTCGAAATTAAAATGTATTGTTGCTCACATCTTTAATGCGACTTAATCGTTATTTCTTATTCGGCCCTGGAAAAAAGATATTGGTTGTTTGTTGATAGTTTTTATATTCAGGACGCTTTTGCACTGAATAAAATTCTGCTGGCACCGCCCCCGTATAATAAACTAAGGTGGTATACATCATTCTTGAAGCAAGCAATACTCCAATACCTAACAAGCCCCAGATGAGCAACGATTCTTGTTGATATAACGCCAGCCATGATGGAATAGCCGCAATGACTAACCCGTTCCAAACCATCCATTCAGCAAAATAATTTGGGTGGCGGCTATATTTCCATAAGCCGACGTTACATACTTTATTCTTTTCACCTAACGTTTTCATCTTGCGAAGAAATGCTAGTTTTTGCATATCGGCAATACTTTCCATCACAAAAGCGCCTAACCAAACAATAAGTCCGATAACTTCAAATATTGAAATGTTCGCATCAGGGTTTGATGCAATCACAAAAGCTGGCATTGCTAAAAATGAAGCATTGGCTAAACCTTGTAATATCGCTTCGACCTGCATTGCTAAAGCGGTATTGGTTTTTCCGTCTCTTTGCCAGCGACGCTTTTGATATTCATAACGAGAAAATTCGGTTTTTAGATGCCCTATTTGCCACATTTTTAATGCACCTAAGCCCATACGACTTCCAGCAAAGATATAAGCGATGCTAACCACGGCAATACGAATACTGTCACCTTCAGCGTAAAGCCAGGTGAGTACACCAATAAGTGTTAAACCCCATGGCCAGCCGATATCAACGTACGACATTCGGCCTGTTCGCCACGCTGGTAAACAAACCACTAAAGCAAATAATACCAATTGTAAAATACCGTTAATTAAACTAACAGCAGACAAATTATCTGTGCATAATAATAGTACCCAACCAGCAATAAATATAAATAATGGGTAAAAGTATTTCATTGTTTCAAACAAACCTTTTTATTATTTTAATCGACTCTAATTTTTAGAAACTTCAATTTAAGCGACTTTAATCGCAACAGGCGTACCATTTAGCGCAGCGTTACCTGTTAAGGTATCAATACGATTAGTATCGGTTAAATCGTTAATACTCACGCCTGGTTGCGTCGCCGCCACCGACATTTTGGTACCTTTTTGATTATGCCCCCACCCCTGCGGCATACTAACAACACCACGTTGAATGTCGTCGGTGACCACCGCTTCAATCTCTACTTCGCCAACAATTGAGCTGACTTTTAATAGCTGCCCTTTTTCAATGCCGAGTATTTTTGCATCTTCTGGATGTACTTCTAAAGTACAAGGATTTTTCCCTTTCACTAATCGCGCTGAATTTTGTGTCCAAGTATTGTGGCTTTTCACTAAGCGACGACTGATCAGGTCAAACGGATAATTTTCATCACGGGCAGGTTTCGACATTACTGCATTCAAGCGTGGTAAATCGTCAACATAAAGTTGCGGAAGTAAGTCGACTTTACCCCCAGCTGTTTTTATTCGTTCTTCGATACACGGCATTAATGGCCCAATATCTATACCATGAGGATTATCCTTTAGTTTTTGTAAACTCATGCCTTGCTCACCATAAGGACCCTCTTTTAATTCTTTATCTAAGATCATTTCGGGGGTGATTTTTAGCATGGGATGGTTAACGGGTGTATCCGTCATGCGAGTAGATATTTCATTTAATATTTGCCAATCGCTACGTTGATAATCTTCTTTTTCAAATAAAGGAGGTGAATATTTCACGGTATTTCTGACCGAGAACGAATTAAAGAAAATATCGAAATGAGAGTTCTCAACACCTGTGGTACCCGGTAAAATAATATTGGCATATTTGCTGGTTTCATTTAAATAAATATCCACCGATACCATATAGTCTAAACTTTCAAACGCTTCAGCTAATTTATGGCCACTGGGTGCTGAGAGTACGGGATTACCGGCAACGGTGATCAGACTTTTTAGTTGTCCTTCACCTGTCGTCTGTATTTCTTCCGCTAAGGCTGCGACAGGAAATTCGCCATTAAAGAATGGCAGTTTTCTCACCCGCGTTTCATATTTACCAAATGATGTTTTATGGCCTCTTTTATGATTTCTCAGTAAATCAAATGCGGGTTGCGGAAACATAGCGCCACCTGCGCGATCAAAATTACCGGTGATAATATTAAGCACATTGGTTAACCATTGGCACAAACCACCAAATGTTTGGGTAGAAGCACCCATGCGGCTATAACACACGGCGGAATCAGCTGCCATCATCTCGTCAGCTAAAGTATTAATGCTTTGTGCATCAATACCAACAAATTCAGCGACTGTTTCTGGTGAGTAATTTTTTGCTATTTTCTCTAGCTCACTAAGGCCTTCAACCATATTTTCTAAATGACGTAAATTAACGCCTTTGCTCGCGAAAATACGATGAATCATCGAAAATAATAATAACGCATCTTTTTCAGGACGAATAAATAAATGTTGATCAGCAATTTTAGCGGTACGTGTTCGACGTGGATCTACGACAACAATTTTTCCGCCACGCTTTTGAATCGCTTTCATGCGACCAATAACGTTAGGCGCTGTCATCATACTGCCATTTGAAACCACCGGATTAGCGCCGATAATTAACATAAAGTCAGTGCGGTCAATATCAGGAACGGGTATTAACATGCCTGCGCCAAACATAAAATTAGACGCAACATGATGTGGCATTTGATCGGTAGAAGCTGAACTAAAACGATGAATAGTGCCAAGTGATTTGGTAAAAGGTTTTAAAAACATTGCATTACCAAGACTATGGGCATTAGGATTTCCTAAATATAACGCTAGCGAATTTTTGCCATATTGACGTTGAATGTCTTTAAATTTCTCGGTTATTTCGGTGAAGGCTTCGTCCCATGAAATATCCTCCCATCCGGTTTTGGTGCGTCTTATCGGCGTTTTCAATCGATCTTTATCAGTATAAAAATCTTGCAAAGCAGTAGCTTTTGGGCACATATAACCCTGACTAAAGGGGTCTTGTTGATCGCCTTTAATTGACAGTATTTCTTTGTCTTGATATTTGATTTCCAAGCCACACATGGCTTCACAGATATTACAGTTACGATAGTGTGTTTTAATTTCGCTCATCTTTAGTACCTAATGTAGTAATTGCCTAGCTTGGTTAATCAAATATTAATCATCGTTAATGTTGTTCTCTAAAAAAGGTTAAAAGAGATCTTCGAACCATTTTTTAGTTAAACCAATGGAAATCATGGCTTTAAGTTTAAAAAGTGCCATCCAGTCGCCGTCTTCAGGAACAGCTTCTCCGCAACGGGGATCTGAACGCTGAAGTGCGCCTGTCATTGCATGATCAATAGGAATGGGCTCACAGCCATGTCCTGATTCACAGATAAAGTCCCACTTTTCTTTAGCTGGAACATGACATGTGAAACAGTTACCATCAAAACGATTCGTTACGTCAACAAAACCACGCTTGTTAATTTTTGAACCACTTTCATTAACTATTAATTCAAAAAACTCCCAATCTCCAGTTGCCGGGAATGTGCCGGATTCTCGTTTAACCATAACTTCAGTAGGAACAAGCTGTACCACTGAGCCTGTAGGGTAAATCGCGCCTTTAGGGTTATTGGCGGCGGCTAACGTACTGTCGATATCACCTAAAAGGTTATCTACATAAAAATGCCGAACGGGTGTCATGTCTCTGATACAACTAAAACTTTCTTCATTAATTTCCACCACTTTTGTTTCTGTGGCAACGTTAATGGTAGGTGTTGTTTGTTCACTTGCTGCAACTGTTTCAGCACTGACTGATAATGAAGAGATACAAGTAATTATCATTATCGCCATTAAGTTATTGACTAATTTAAGGAAGATTTTCATAGGTGTTTCCATTTTAAGTGGTATATCGGGCAGATCAATAAATTAATCTGCTGGGTATGATTTGATTAACAGCTTATAGCTTAACGATTAACTTGCCTTTATTTTGGCCAGTAAAAAACAAATTCAAGCCAGTCATTGCTGACTCAAGTCCTGCTAACACATGAGCACGATGTTTAATTTGGCCTTTCATCACATAAGGGGTAAGTTTTGCTAACAATGCTGGCACTTCACCAAAATGATCTGGCATGGTAAATCCCTGGATGGTTAGACGTTTTTTGATAATAGGGATCCAATTTGGTGCTAAATCGGGTGTTTCTTTAGGGTAGTCGGCGATCATGCCGCACACCACGATACGACCATGAGCATTCATTCTCTCAAAGACATGATGCTGTATTGGGCCGCCAGTGTTTTCAAAATAAACATCAATGCCGTTAGGCGTTAATTCTGCTAATTTAGCTGCAATGTCATCAGTTTTATAATTAATTGCGCCATCAAAACCTAACTCGTTAACAATCCAATCGGCTTTTTCATCACTACCAACAAAACCGATAACCGTTAATCCATCAGCTTTAGCTAATTGACCAACAATTGAACCAACAGAACCTGCTGCACCAGATACCACAAGGGTTTCACCTTTTTGTGGTTTACCAATACTGTACAGCCCTTGCGTTGCGGTTAAACCTGGTAAGGCAAATACCGATAAAATGGTTTCATCAGGTAATGTTGCGGTAACTTTATTTAAACCAGTACCATCCGTTAAATAATATTCTTGCCAACCCATCATGCCCATTACACGATCGCCAATACTAAAGTCAGGATGATTACTTTCAACAATTTCGCCGACACCTGAACTACGCATCACGGTACCTAATTCAACCGGAGGAATATAACTTTCAGTATCAGGACTCATCCAACCAAACATCGCAGGATCAAGTGACATGTGGTTTTGTTTGACTAAAA
Source organism: Alteromonadaceae bacterium (assembly GCA_013216005.1). Lineage (GTDB taxonomy): Bacteria > Pseudomonadota > Gammaproteobacteria > Enterobacterales > Alteromonadaceae > JABSOI01. The sequence goes on from JABSOJ010000112.1 coordinate 4,938, forward strand.
ATTGTCCTTCGCCAACAGTTGGCATTTCTTTTTGCACAACTTCAAATAACTCAGGGCCGACAAGGCCGCCATCTGGACGAGCGATTAAATTTATTGCGGTATATGTGGTCATTATTGTTATCTCTTTTGTTTGTGGTGTTGTATATGTTGTTAATTATCAGAGTTAATATTAGTACTAGGCCAATAGTTCGCTGATATTTTTAATACAGTTTATGTCTTGGCTTTGGTATAGCTGATCAAAGGCTTCGGCAAGCTTTTCACTTTCATCCATCACTTGTTGCCAATAAGCCATACGTTGTTGACGTTTCATGATGACAAAATCATTACGGTCTGGAATTTTATGATGGGGTAAGCGGGCAATAAACTTGGCTGAAGGACAGACTAATACAGTATTGTCGTAGTGTTTTATTCTCACTTTTCTTGACAAGTTTTTATCAAACCAGCCTGCTTTTAGCGTAGAACTAAAATGCGGATAAAGGGTTAATCCTGAATTTTTAATTTCAAAATCAAAATGATAATCAACAATACCACCATCTCTATACATGCCTTTGGGGCTGTTTTCGATGTTATTAATGCCTTCCATCACCAATGGAATAGATCCTGAAGCAAGCAAGGCATTTTGTATGTTGGCTGTTGAAAATGGTAAATGTGTGGTTGCTATGTTATCGGGGTCGTTAAGTTGCAGATCGCTATTGCTAGACTGAAAAATAAAACGTTCGTACTGGCTATTTAGCCGTGGACGAGCGATGCGATTATTCAAGTAACTTTTTGCTAAGCCTAATCCTTGTAAAAATTTATTTTCACTAGCAACTAGGCCTTTGCATTTAGCGACGATAAAATGGGCTTTAAAATGGCGATTATCAATAATCTCTTGTTCACCAGACTCACCAAAAATAGCATCCATCATTTCAACTGCTTTGATGCTGACCTCTTCGGGTTTAGCTTTGTCTGAATAGGTGGTTTCTCGATAATTTTTAGCTAAACGTTCTATCGCGGCAACGGGATCTTTTTGAGCAAAACACGCTATTCTAAAAGCGCCAACACTAGAACCAATAAGGTTTAATGGCTGTTGTTGGTTGTTAAAAAACTCTCCAAATAAATATTTATCTAAAGCGTATAAGGTGAACCATTTAGGTCCACCACTTGCACCAAGAAATGAGCTAAATAGCTCAGGTGAAAATCCTTTTTCTTGGATGGTTTTTAAAGCGGAGTTTCCCGCGTATATTGCTAACATCGTTTTATTTACACATTGTTTATGAGTTTACGAAGTTCTTTGCGTAAAACTTTACCAACGTTTGTTTTTGGCAATTCATCTAAAAATTCAACGGATTTTGGTCGTTTATAGTTAGTCAAAAATTCGCGGCAATGATCAAAGATGTCTTGCTCAACTAAATCCGGATTTTTACGGACAATAAATACTTTAATTTTTTCACCGGTGATATCACACGGTGCCGCTATCGCGGCGGCTTCTAATATTCCTTCATGGCTAACCAGCACTTCTTCAATTTCATTGGGATAAACGTTAAAACCAGAGACAATAATCATATCCTTTTTACGATCAACAATTTTAAACAATCCTTTATCATCCATGGTTGCGATATCGCCTGTTGCTAACCAACCGTCTTTGAGCACTTCGTCAGTCGCTTCTTGTCGGTTGTAGTAACCTTTCATTACTTGTGGGCCTTTTACCCACATTTCTCCTGGTTCACCGATAGGTACTTCTTTGCCATCTTCATCAAGCAAACGAATGTTTGTTGATGAGGCTGGCACACCAATGGTGCCATCATAGCTAGCTTGGTTATAAGGATTCATCGTCACCATAGGTGCGCATTCTGTTAAGCCATAACCTTCTAACAAACGAACGCCGGTCACTTTTTCCCAAAGTTCTGCCACTGGGCGTTGTATTGCCATTCCGCCACCAAAGCCAAGTTTTAACGCACTAAAATCAAGTTTTTCAAAACCCGGTGTATGTAATAAGGCATTAAATAAGGTATTAACCCCAGTGATTGCGGTGAAAGGATATTTGGCTAATTCTTTGACAAAGCCAGCCATATCGCGTGGATTGGTTATTAATAAATTGGTACCGCCATAGGCAAGAAAACACAAACAATTAGAGGTCAGGGCATAAACATGATAAAGCGGTAATGCCGTGACCATTATTTCCATACCAGAATCAAAAACATGACGGGTCATTTCATTTGACTGCATAAGGTTAGCCACCATATTTCTATGAGTTAACATAACCCCCTTAGCTGGTCCTGTTGTGCCGCCAGTATATTGTAAAAAGGCAAGATCTTGGCCAATGATATCTACGGGAATAAAAGACAGTTTGCTGCCTTTAACTAATGTTTGATTAAACCGCTCTGAATGGGGCAAGTTATAAGCAGGCACTTGTTTTTTCACATATTTAAGTACACCGTTTATTAATGTGCCTTTGAGTTTACCTAAACGGTCACCAACACCAGTAATGATGACATGCTTAACATCGGTTTTATCTATAACAGACTCAAGCACATGAGCAAAATTTTCAAGAATAACAATGCCTTTTGTTCCAGAATCTTTTAATTGATGTTGCAGCTCGCGAGCGGTATAAAGCGGATTAACATTAACGACGGTTAACCCCGCCTTAAGGGCACCAAATAATGCAATAGGGTACTGAAGAAGGTTGGGGATCATAATGGCAAATTTATCGCCTTTAACTAAACCTAAATCTTGCTGTAAGTAAGCGGCAAAATAAGTGACTTGTTGAGCGAGTTCCTGATAACTCATACTGACATCCATATTTATGAAGGCAGTATTATCTTGATATTGTTGGGTATATTTATCAAATAAATGTACTAACGAACTATATCTATCAGCGTCTATTTCAAACTCAACGCCGGGTGGATAACTTTTTTCAAGCCAAATTTTTTCCATGAAATTTTCCTTATAAAATTTTTAAACAGTAGTGTTTTATTTAAAGCACTTCAAATAAACCTGCAGCTCCTTGGCCGCCCCCAATACACATACTGATTACGACGTATTTAACGCCACGACGCTTACCTTCTATTAACGCATGCATTACCATACGTGTACCGCTCATGCCATAAGGGTGACCTATTGAAATTGCGCCACCGTTTACGTTTAAACGCTCTTCTGGAATTCCTAATTTTTCTGCACAATAAAGTACTTGTACAGCAAAGGCCTCATTAATTTCCCATAAACCAATATCATATATCGTTAAACCGTTACGCTCAAGAAGTTTGGGAATGGCATAAATAGGACCAATACCCATTTCATCAGGTTCACAGCCTGCAACCACTAAACCACGGTAAAGACCTAATGGAGAAAGACCCCGTTGCTGTGCGAGTTCACGTTCCATAACAACAACGGCGGCGGCGCCATCAGATAATTGCGACGCATTTCCGCCGGTAATTGAGCCATTATCTTTCACCGAATTTAAAGCTGATAAGCCTTCTAGACTTGTTGATGGGCGATTGCCTTCATCTTTAGTTAAGGTGACTTGTTCTTTACTGATTTCACCGGTTGTTTTGTCTGTTACTAGTTTAGTACAAGTTACCGGCACAATTTCATCATCAAACTTACCTGCTTGTTGAGCTGCGGCGGTACGTTGCTGAGATTTTAGTGCATAAGCGTCTTGTGCTTCGCGTGAAATATTATAACGATTAGCGACAACTTCGGCGGTATCAAGCATCGGCATATACGTAGCTGGACGATAGGATTTTACACTGGGGTCAATCATGCGATGCATATTCATTTTGTCATTTTGCACTAAGCTAATTGAATCACAACCACCAGCGACCACCACTTGTGCGCCGTCACAAACAATATGGTGTGCGGCACTTGCAATAGACATAAGACCTGACGAACATTGACGATCAATGGTCATGCCCGGCACGGATACTGGAAGCTGGGCTGCCATTGCTACCTGACGGCCAAAGTTCATGCCTTGGTTGCCTTGTGTTAAAGCGGCGCCAAAAATACAATCTTCAATCTCATTGGCATCTATTCCTGCTCTTGCTACCGCAGCTTTTACCGCAACCGCTGCTAAAGTAGGAGCTGATAAATCATTAAATGATCCTCGGTAAGCTTTACCAATAGGGGTACGGGCGGCTGATACGATGACGGCTTCTCTCATGATAATTCCTATTCTTATAATTTAATGCGTTGAAGATCTTATTTCTGTTGTCTTTTCATAAATGCCATGGCTTTCATGACAAATTTTTCACCTTGTTTTGCTCCAGAGGCTAATGTCGCTTGGTTGTCTTGCGCCGTTATCTCAGGCCAGTGCTCACGTACGGTTTCTGGATTTTGTGCATTTTGTGGCAGAAAACACCCCTCGGTTTCAAAAATGCTGGCACTTGAATAGCCACCTGCACCGGCACATAAAATAAATCGGTTGGGTGCATCGTCATCACAAAGAGTTAGCAAGCCTGCAGTTACTGCTTCTGGGGAAAATGCTTTAACGATTTCTGCTGGCATTAAATCTTCAGTCATCCGCGTTCCTGCTGTGGGAGCAAGTGCGTTAATGTGAATATTATTTTTAGCCCCTTCAAGTACTAAAGTATTCATTAAGCCGAGTACCGCCATTTTAGCAGCACCATAATTTGACTGGCCAAAGTTACCATACAGTCCACTTGAAGACGTTGTCATGACAATGCGACCATAATTTTGCTCGCGCATAATGTCCCAAACCGCTTTAGTACAGTTAACAGAGCCCATTAGATGTACGTCCATCACTAATTTAAAGTCATCTATGGTCATTTTTGAAAATGATTTATCACGCAAAATCCCGGCGTTATTAATCAGAATGTCGACTCGGCCCCATTTGTTGATGGTTTGTTGAACCATGTCTTGTACTTCATCAAAATTTGCGACATTTGCACCATGGCTAATGGCTTCTCCGCCCATTTCTTCAATTAAACGCACCACTTCTTGTGAAGCTTCACTGGATGCTCCACTACCATCGCGTGCACCACCTAAATCGTTAACAACAACTTTTGCGCCACGTTTCGCTAATTCCAACGCATGAGAGCGTCCTAAACCATTACCTGCGCCTGTTACAATGGCAACTTTACCGGCAAAACTGATTGTCATATTTATTTCCTTCACTTTTTAATTCTTGTAAATACTGTATTCAACCAATAACTGTTCAAATCAGCAAAAATTGAGTTCAAGTGCAAAGAAAAAGCGTGGAATTTATAAATATAAATGAGTACTCTTGCTGCAGTTATTGAACTCAATATTGATGAAGTGAGGCGTTATTTAACCATTTGTACTGAAACCCACTCGGCAACAAGTGCTGGTTTATCGCAACCTTCAATTTCAATAGTCACTTCAGTACAAAAACGAAAATGCCCAGGTTTTTTTTCTTCGATTGAAAGTGTTTTTGCATGTGCTCTAATGCGACTATTAACGGTAACCGGTTGAAGAAATCTTACTTTATCGAAACCCGCATTTAGACCCATATAAAAACCATCAATAATGACACTGAAGTTTTCAGCAAAATGAGACAGCATAGAAAGCGATAAAAAACCGTGGGCAATGGTGCAGCCAAAAGAAGTTGCTTTGGCTTTTTCTTCATCAACATGAATAAATTGATGGTCAAGGGTACAGTCGGCAAATTGATTGATTTGTTTTTGATCGATTTGATGCCAATCAGTTGGCTCTGCTTGATAACCGATAAAATCGACAATATCATTTTTATTAATTATTTTAGGTGTTACTTTGGGTTCTGTGTTAGACATTGTTATCTCTTCTTTGGAGCCATTAATATCACAAGGTATGCATGAGATTTAAACGATAACCTATGCTAAGCCGACCGTTAAAATTAAACAAATGAATAGTTTTGATACCTTACTATATGCTTAACGAATAGTTATAGGGCTAATGAGTGACAGTAAAATCAATGGAGTATTCAGATATGTCATGCTCAAGTTGAGCTTTGGTATTTTGGTGAAGTACTGGGTATAGCGATCTTCAGAACGCTAACGTTTGCAACAAAAGAAACATTAGCGATTATAGCTATTTGGACAGATTGGATTAGAATTTGTATCGATAGCCCTGTTAAGGGGTAAAGTGTAGTTGGCTAAAATATGAAGCGAAGCGGAACCAGCCAACTGTAATTTTTA
>JABSOJ010000113.1 GCA_013216005.1 Alteromonadaceae bacterium
TCAATCGCTTTTTTAGGGGGATCAATACGTTTAACGTCGATGAATTGATAAATATTTTTACTCATATGTTTTCCTCATTTCACCTTATTGAGCTTGAACACGAAGTTCGGCAGATGAACGACTACGATGACCTAATAAAGTTTTCACATCGGTTGCGCTTGGTTTTATTAACTTAAATAACGGGGCATATTTGTCGAAATTATCCAGAATCTCTTGTGCGCGACAACTGCTGGTTTCTTCAAAGTGTTGATTAATCATGCCGCGTAAATGTTCCTGATGAATAACTAAATCGTCAAGTTCCAGTAATTCGATTGACTCTTTGTTTAAGCGCAGATCTAAATCGCCCGTTTCATCAAGTACATAAGCAAAACCACCCGTCATACCTGCACCAAAGTTAACACCTACCTGACCAAGAATCGCGACGATGCCACCAGTCATGTATTCACAAGTATGATCGCCAGTACCTTCAATTACCGCATGCGCGCCAGAGTTACGAACTGCAAAGCGTTCACCTGCACGACCACTAGCATATAATTTACCGCCAGTTGCACCGTACAAGCAGGTATTACCCATGATCATCGTTTTGTGACTAAGGTATTCAACGCCTTTCGGTGGCTTGATGGTGAGTTTTCCGCCCGCCATGCCTTTGCCGACATAATCGTTAGCATCACCGATTAAAATCATGTTTAAGCCACCCGCATTCCATACGCCAAAGCTTTGTCCGGCCGTGCCTGATAGATAAACCGTAATTGGATTACTCGCCATGCCTTGATCGCCATGGTGACGTGCGATTGCACCTGATAATGAAGCGCCAACTGATCGGTCAGTATTTTGTATGCTATATCTAAATTCGCCACCGGTACTGTGAGCAATAGACGAACTTGCTGCTTCGACCATTTGCTTATTTAAAGTTCCTTTATCAAACGGATTATTCTCTGCAGTTTGATATAAGTTGGTATTATTACTTGCAACTACTGGTGCTATGATTGGTGATAAATCAAGTTTGTTCTGTTTAGCACTAATGCCATTTAACAGTACCAATAAATCTGTGCGACCAATAATTGCTGTTAAACTAACAACGCCTAATTTAGCTAAAATTTCACGGACATCCTGAGCGATAAATTTGAAGTAATTCATCACTTGATCGGGTAAACCTTTGAAGAACTGCTCTCTTAAGACTTCATCTTGTGTAGCAACACCTGTTGCACAGTTGTTTAAGTGACAAATTCTCAGGAATTTACAACCTAAAGTGATCATTGGTGCCGTACCAAATCCAAAGCTTTCAGCCCCTAAAATGGCCGCTTTTACAATATCGATACCTGTTTTTAAACCACCATCAACCTGTAACCGTACTTTATGGCGCAAACCGTTTTCCACTAACGATTGATGAGCTTCAGCCAAGCCAAGCTCCCAAGGACAACCCGCGTATTTAACCGAACTTAACGGACTTGCAGCTGTGCCGCCATCGTAACCAGAAATGGTAATAAAATCGGCATAAGCTTTGGCAACACCAGAAGCGATAGTGCCAACGCCAGGGCCTGAAACTAATTTAACTGAAATAATCGCTTTTGGATTTACTTGTTTTAAATCAAAAATAAGTTGTGCAAGATCCTCAATCGAATAAATATCATGATGAGGTGGTGGTGAAATTAAGGTAACCCCCTGCACTGAAAAACGTAATTTTGCAATGAGAGGGCTGACTTTATCTCCGGGTAATTGACCACCTTCACCGGGCTTTGCGCCTTGAGCAACTTTTATCTGTAATACGTCGGCATTAACTAAATAATGCGGAGTTACACCAAAACGACCTGAGGCTATTTGTTTAATACGGGAGTTTTTCACTGTACCAAAGCGACGTTCATCTTCACCGCCTTCACCTGAGTTTGAATAACCACCTAAACGGTTCATAGCAATAGCAAGTGCTTCATGTGCTTCAGGGCTAAGTGCGCCGATAGACATTGCTGCACTATCAAAACGCTTAAATAATTCTTTTTCGCTTTCAACCTGACTTAAATCTATGCTGTTGGTATCTTCTTTGAGTGCAATTAAATCCCGCAATGTGGCAACCGGACGATTATTTACTTCATCGGCATATTTACGATAATCCGCATAATCGCCGCTGTTAACTGCCGCTTGAAGGTAGGTCACTACATTTGGGTTAAATGCGTGATATTCGCCGCCATGAACATATTTAAGCTGGCCGCCGTGATCTACTTTTTGGTGAGGTAAAAATGCTTTACGCGCCAAGTTAACGTTATCTTGTTGAATATCAGTGAAATCAGCCCCTTTAATGCGGCTTGGCAGATCAGGAAAACATAGTGCCATGATGTCTTCATTTAAACCGATGATTTCAAACAAACCAGCGCAGCGGTAGCTGGCTATCGTTGAGATACCCATTTTAGATAATATTTTCAATAAACCTTTATTGATGCCTTCCCGGTAATTAACGGTGGCGTCTCTGGCGCTGAGTTTAATTTGTCCTTGTTCAACCAATTGTTCAATTGTTTCAAAAGCTAAATAAGGGTAAATAGCTGTGGCACCCAGACCAAGCAATACGGCAAATTGATGGGAATCTCTTGCTGATGCTGTTTCAACAATAATGTTTGAATCACAACGTAATTGGCAATCAACCAAGCGCTTTTGTACTGCACCAACGGCCATTGCCGCAGGAATTGAAACTAAACCAGAATGAATTTGTCGATCAGATAATACCAGAATTACCGTGTTTTTCTCACGGACCAATTCTACCGATTCATCACAAAGACGAGTAATTGCTGCAGCTAATCCTTCTTCAGGGTCATAATTCAGCGTTAATGTATCTGAGCGGTAATGCTCTGGATCTAATTCTCTTAATTGTTTTAATCCGGTATACATTAATATTGGCGTTGAAAATGATATGCGATCGGCGTGACCAGTGGTTTCATTAAATACGTTATGCTCACGGCCAATACAGGTACCTAATGACATGACGTATTTTTCTCGTAAAGGATCAATAGGCGGGTTAGTTACCTGAGCAAATTGTTGACGGAAATAATCGTAAAGTGTACGGGGTTTACTTGAAAGTACTGCCATTGGGGTATCATCACCCATTGATCCTGTAGCTTCCTGCCCATTTTCTGCTAACGTTTTAATTATCTGCTGGATTTCTTCATAACTGTAATTAAACATTTTATGATATTGAGTCATTTCCAGATCGGTGAAAGCACGTTGACCAATTAAATTAGCTTCAAGTTGATCAAAGGGTACTAAACGACGAATATTTTTATCCAACCATTCGCGGTAAGGGTGACGTACTTTTAAGTCGTTATCTATATCTTTTGAGCTGAATATTTTACCGGTATAGGTATCAATGGCGAGCATTTCACCTGGTCCTACACGGCCTTTTTCAATGACTTCATCTTCACCATAATCCCAAATACCTACTTCTGAGGCTAAGGTGATAAATCCGTCACGGGTAATAACATAACGTGCTGGGCGAAGACCGTTGCGATCAAGGTTACAGGCAACATGACGACCATTTGTCATTACGACGCCTGCCGGGCCATCCCAAGGTTCCATGTGCATTGAATTAAATTCATAAAAGGCTTTTAAGTCATCATCCATCAGCGGGCTGTTTTGCCAGGCAGGCGGCATTAATAAACGCATCGCACGGTATAAATCCATGCCACCGGCTAGAAACAGTTCAAGCATATTGTCTAATGAAGATGAATCTGAGTCTGATTCATTTACGAACGGAGCTGCATCATGTAAATCAGGTAATAATGGTGATTTAAAGCGATAGGTACGGGCACGACTCCATTGTCGGTTACCGCGAATCGTATTGATTTCACCATTATGGGCTAAATATCTAAAAGGTTGTGCCAGATGCCATTGCGGTGAAGTATTTGTGGAAAAACGCTGGTGAAATACACAAATAGCGCTTTGCATGCGGATATCGGCTAGATCCAGATAAAAGTTTGGTAAATCTACTGGCATCATTAAGCCTTTGTAGATAGTAACTAAACAAGACAAGCTGGCAATATAAAAACGTTCATCAGTAATGCGTTTTTCGGCCCGGCGACGTGCCATATATAAGCGGCGCTCAAGATCGCGGTTACGCCACCCCGGAGGAGCATCAACAAAAACTTGTTCGATAGTGGGTAAATTACTGGCAGCAATAGGGCCTAAAATTGATACATCAATAGGTACCGTGCGCCAGCCGACCAGTGTTAAAGTTTCTCTTTCAAATTCTTCTTCCAGTATCTTTTTTGAAAATGCTGCTTCTATGGGATCGGGATTGAGAAAGATCATGCCTACGGCGTATTTACGACCTAATTGCCAATTGTTTTCTTCGGCAATAGCACGAAAAAAGCTATCTGGTTTTTGTATTAATAGTCCACAACCGTCACCAGTTTTACCATCAGCTGCAATACCGCCACGATGTTGCATGCGATCAAGGGCAAAAATTGCTGTTTTAATTAGTTTATGACTCGTTTCACCATGTTGGTGAGCGATTAAACCAAAGCCGCAATTGTCTTTTTGAACGCTGTGATCATAAAGCTGCATGTTGTTTCTCCTCATTAGAAACCCTATTTTGGCCACTGGAAAATTGGTAAGGAATAAAGTCATGAAAAATATGTATAACTAGTGCCTGAACGGAAACCCCTGAAAGTGTTACTACATATGCTCTTCGAGCTATTTTTAAAAACGAAGATTTTGAAAATTTGGCCCAAAAACACATAATATGCTTGAATTATCATCAAAACCGACTGATTTCCAAAGATCTTCAAACTTTAAAAGCAGCTACACCCCATACGTAATAAGACATGTAGACTTTCCGTTCAGGCACTAACTATTGTAATCATTAACAGAGCTATTAACTTACAGAGCAAATATCAGTTTAAGCTATTTTACCGTCACTCGTGCAAATTTACGTTTACCGATTTGAAACACAGCAACACAACCACTGGAGATCATCATTTTGTTATCACTGATTTTTTCGCCATCAATTTTTGCCGCGCCTTGTTTGATCATCCGCATAGCTTCTGATGTACTGGTAACAAGCCCTGCTTCTTTCAATAAATTAGCAATGGCAATTACACCAACTTCAGTGGCTATTTCCAATTCAGGCATATCATCTGGAATAGCACCTTTTTGGAAACGATTGATAAATTCCTGATGAGCAGCCTGTGCCGCCTCTTCGTTATGAAAACGCGCAATTATTTCTTTCGCAAGATCAATTTTCACATCTCTCGGATTTGCACCTTCGGCAACCTTAGTTTTATAACCTTCAATTTCTTCAAGCGATTTAAAACTAAGTAATTCATAATAACGCCACATCAAAACATCAGAAATAGACATGATTTTACCAAACATTTCTGTCGGAGAATCAGTAATACCGATAGTGTTACCCAGTGATTTAGACATTTTTTGCACACCGTCTAAACCTTCAAGCAAAGGTGTCATCAGTACAGTTTGCGGACGTTGTCCTTCAGATTTTTGTAGCTCCCGGCCCATCAATAAATTAAACTTCTGATCGGTACCACCTAATTCAACATCCGCTTCCAGTGCAACTGAATCCCAACCTTGTACTAGTGGGTACATAAATTCATGAATGGCAATCGGTTGTCCGTTAGCAAAACGTTTTTTAAAATCATCGCGCTCCATCATACGAGCAACTGTTTGACGCGATGCCAGCTTAAGAATACCTGCAGCGCCCATTTTATCCATCCATGTAGAATTAAAAGCAACGGTAGTTTTAGCCGGATCAAGAATTTTGAATACCTGCTCTTTGTAAGTTTCAGCATTTGCCAAAACGTCTTCTTTAGACAATGCCTTACGAGTAACATTTTTACCCGTTGGATCACCGATCATGCCAGTGAAATCACCAATTAAAAATATAACTTCATGACCTTGCTGCTGAAATTGACGCAATTTATTAATTAATACAGTGTGACCTAAATGAAGATCAGGTGCTGTAGGATCAAAACCGGCCTTAATTTTTAAAGGTTTACCCTGCTTTAATTTTTCTAACAATTCATCTTCTAACAATATTTCTTCTGCACCGCGTTTTAATTCAGCAAACGCTTTGTTGATATCTGACATTTATTTGGCTCCGATACGATTATTATTGATTACTCTCTGCCGACAAACCTGAATTTATACCCAAATTACTTAAGTATACTGGTTAAAAAAAGCCAAATAGCATCATAAAAATAAAAACTTAATGCCCGAATTCTACTGTAATTATTCAGCATGTTAAAACCCTATAATGCTTTGAAGGAGTTTTTTTTGTTTTTTTTTGGTATAGTGGAAAACAATTGTCGTCTATCATCCAGAAATTAAATAAGTAACATTTTGAAAAACATAAAAAATCTATATTTACAGTTGCCTAACCAGCATAAAATCTTTCTCGGCTCATTTAGCATGCTTTTTATGTTTGTGTTGCTTATTCCTACAGAAAAATCGACGGTTAACTCTCAACGCAATGAAAATTCGTTAGAAATTGGCAAACGCTATCAATTAAATGTGCCAATGAACTCAGCTTTACCGAACAATAAAACAATAAGCACAGCTAACTCGACTAACTCAGCAACTGAACAAATAACTCAAGTAAAAACAGAGCCACAACTTACCTGGCAAACTGCAAAAGTCCGTAATGGAGATTCATTAGCTAAAATATTTAAACGATTAGGTTTTAGTTCCAGAACCACTCATGACGTAAGTGTAGCGAAAGGTAAAAAAAGTAAATTACTGACAAAATTAAATATTGGTGACAAATTACATATCGGCAGCAATAAGCAAGGACAACTTGTTGAACTTAACTACCCGCTTTCTAAAACAGAAACACTGCATGTGCAATTAATTGGCGATAGTTATCAATCTTATACTGAAACAAAAAAAGTTGAAATTAGAGAAGCCTTTGTTCAGGGGGTGATCAAATCAAGCTTTTGGAATGCCGCTGCTGGTGCAGGCATGAGCGATAATCAAATAATAAACTTAGCCAATATTTTTGGCTGGGATATCGATTTTGCTTTAGATATACGTGAAGGTGACAGTTTTCATATAATTTATGAGAAACGCTATATCGAAGGTGAATATATTGAGTCAGGAAAAATTTTAGCCGCTGAATTTATTAACCAGAACGAAGAATTTCAAGCCATTCGTTTTAGCGATGGCGAATACTATTCCCCTGACGGAAACAGCATGCGCAAGGCATTTTTACGCGCACCGGTGAATTTTAAATATATAAGCTCAAATTTTAAACGGAAACGCTTTCATCCTATTCAAAAACGTTGGAAATCTCATAACGGCACCGATTATAAAGCTAAAAAAGGTACACCCGTTGTTGCTGCCGGTAATGGCAAGGTAATGAAATCGACCTACAACAAACATAACGGCAACTATGTCTTTCTTCAGCACGGTAATGGCATACTAACTAAATATTTACATTTTTCAAAACGCGCCGTTAAAAAAGGACAAAGAGTAAAACAAGGCCAAATTATTGGTTATGTTGGTTCAACCGGGCTGTCTCAAGCGCCACACTTACATTATGAATTTTTGTTAAACGGTGTGCCTAGAAATCCCCGTACAGTGAAACTTCCTGATGCCCAACCTATCGCCAAAAAATTTAGACAAGAATTTTTTGAGGTTGCATCAACGCGCACTCAGGAATTGTCTAGTTTCAAAAGAACATTTTTAACCGCTGATAACACCTTTATTCCTTCTGAGTAATGGAAGCTCAAATTAACGGACACGCAGATTAATGACAAACATTGAGAAAGTCTCTGAAAATAAATCATCTCAAACAAGTTCTGCTCAGCTCTGTTCTTCCAAGTCCAGTTCTTCCAAGCCCAGTTCTTCCAAGCCAAACGCTTCCAAGCCAAGTCCTTTTGAGCCTAGGTTTTATATTGGTTTAATGTCTGGCACCAGCGCTGATGGTATTGATTTAGCTTTAGTTGATTTTGATGATTTTGATGATTTTGTTGATTTTGCTGAGCCCGCTGATTTTAGTTCATTATCAACAGAAAACCATGATTCACAGCCCAGTATTCCAAAACTGATCGGCAGTTTTTACCAAGCTTACCCCCCTGAAATTCGAAAAAAAATCACGTCACTTTACACACCCTCTTCCAATGAAATAGATCAAGCTTTTGCACTCGATGTTGAATTAGCTCATTTATTCAGTGATGCAATTGATAAATTACTGCAACAGGAAAATTTAACGGCTAGTGACATTATTGCAATAGGTAATCACGGCCAGACAATTCGTCACCGACCTAATCTACCCAACCCCTTCACTTTACAAATTGGTTGTAGTCAAACGTTAGCAACGTTAACTAATATTCGGGTAATAGGACAATTCAGACGTAAAGATATGGCACTGAGTGGTCAGGGTGCACCTTTAGTTCCCGCTTTTCATCAGGCAATATTTAAACAAGCAGAACAAGACGTTTTTATTATTAATATTGGTGGCATTGCTAATATTACCTATTTGCCATGTTCGCCGGGAAAAAGCATTTTAGGGTTCGATACCGGACCTGGCAATGCGCTTATGGATGATTGGTTTCAAACCAATTTCCCCAACCACCACAATAACTACGACAACAATGGTGATTGGGCTGCCACAGGTACGAGTAATAAGTATTTATTGCAACAATTAATGGCTGATGACTATTTTAAACTGCCTCCGCCCAAAAGTACGGGTCGGGAATACTTCAGCGTTGAATGGTTAATGGAACATTTATCAAGCTATCAGCAAAACGTTCAACTTAGCAATCAACAAAGCAATCCAAAAAGCAATCAACTAAACGGACAAAAAAGCGGGCAAGAAAGCGATCTACAAAAGCGTCAACCACTAGCAATTAACGATGTACAGGCTACCTTAATAAACCTTACCGCTTCATCAATTGCCGATGCGATAAAACAACATGCCCAGCAGGCCAAAATTTATCTTTGCGGTGGTGGTGTGCACAATGATGCATTAAAAAATCAATTAATATTGGAATTAACAAACTACGAACTTACCCTTACCAATAACAATGGTATTGACACAGATATCGTTGAAGCAATGGCTTTTGCATGGTTGGCCTTTGCTTATGACAAAAAGTTATTAAGCAGCATCCCAGCAGTTACGGGGGCTAGCAAAAGTAGCACCCTTGGAACGTCTTTTTACCCTTGAATTTACTAGATCTAATTTAAATTCCTTCTATAATGAATTATTGACCGCTTAAAAAATGTGCGACTTTAGTGAGTTTATTACACTAAGCAAATAATAATAAATCTAAGCATTAGCGCCAATATTTTTCAGCAATGTATCAGTGATATATTAAAAAGGGGGAGTGATGAAATTTAATGATATCCATATAGGTATGAAATGTGGCAGCAAAAAAGGCAGCGGCACCGTAACTTGGGTGGATGACTCTACACGGACCGTTTATTTAGCAAATACTGAAGACAACAATAGTTTTGAAGTTAATTTTGAAGAAATCATTGATGATCCTCAAATACACAACAAGGAAGATTTGTATTACTAATATAATATGGCTACTAAAATATTACTAATAAAAAAAGATCGATAAAACAAGAGCAGAACTAACGGTATAAACTAGCATAAGAAAAATAACAGTTGCGCACCAATAATTAAAGCTTAATTTAAAAACCCCCTCAACAACAGGGGGTTTTTATTATCTGTTTATTGACACTATTCTCCCCTACCTCTTATCTATCTATTAGTTAGAAATAACTTGCTCTTTTCTGAAAAAATCAGTAAATAACCAGTAAAAAACGAGGGGGTATCTTTCCACTCACTCGAATAATTTTAGTGGTTTTTACATAGATATCAATCACTTGTTACATCCCTAAATAAGTAAATAAAACTTCTACTCACCGTTAATAGTTCATTTAATTCTTTCATTTTTGCGTGCATTTGCTCACCGTCTGAAGTTTGTACAAAATCTAAATGTTTAATATTTAAAATAGTACTGCGATGTACTTGCCAAAAAACATCGGGATCAAGTTGTAATGATAAACTTTTCAATGGCATTCTCACTAAAGCCTCTCTGTCTTTAGTGAGTACTTTTACGTAACGACCACATGCTTTAAAACAGATAATATCTTTAGTCTCTAATAACCATAATTTATTACCTATCTGAATTTTAAGCCATTTTAAATAATGCGCTTTAGAAGGTAAAATATTGCTTAACAACTGTTTGATATCAATAGGTGTTGAAGCAAGACGAACATTCAACCGTTCAATACACTCTTTAAGCCGTTTATCTGAATAAGGTTTTAACAAGTAATCAATTGCGCCGGAATCAAACGCTTGTATTGCATATTCGTCATAGGCCGTAAATAAACACAATATGGCAATGATGTTTAGTTTGCTGTGCTGCTTCTATGCCAGTTAAATCACCCATTTGAATATCTAAAAAGGCTACATCTGATTTTAAAGTATCTAATGACTCAAGTGCATCTCTACCACATTTAACAGAAGCAATAATATTGGCTTGTGGCCAAAAATCATGTAATTTTCGCGCTAAGTTAATACGTAATATATTTTCATCTTCAGCAATAAGAATATTAATCATCCAGTGATACCTCTAATTTTGCACATGTTTCAACATTAGCAATGCTGTTAATAGAAAACTTTGCATTGTTATTATAAGCAACGGCCAAGCGTGCGTTTAAATTGCTAAGTCCAGTACCATAAGGTACTGCTTTTAAGATACCGACATTATCAATAATACTGAACTGTAATATGTTTTTAGCGGTAATCCTGGCATTAATGCTAATGTGTCCTTCACCATTATTTTTTTCTACTCCATGTTTAATAGCATTTTCTACCAGTGTCAGTAAAGACATGGGTAAAATTGGCTGACTCATTAAGTTGTCAGGAATTTTTATTTCATAAGTTAAATCTTCCCCGAAACGAATTTTTTGAATATTGAGATATCGACGTATCATCTCTTTTTCTTCGGCTCTGTTGTAGCTAATTGTTGTCTATACTTATAAATGAACGTAACTTATTGAGGTGCAAGACAATGAGAACAAAA
>JABSOJ010000114.1 GCA_013216005.1 Alteromonadaceae bacterium
TAGCCAAAAATAACAAAATCTTCGTTTTGCAATATTGCTTGAATACCCCGTAAAATAAGGCTTTCAGGATTTCCGTTTAGACACTATTTAAGTTGCTGTAATATATCACCATATTTTTTATGTAACTTATTTGGTTGCAAATGTTATGGATAACATTTAATATCGATATTGATTATTGGAATTGATATATGTTTTATATGTGACATTGAATCTGGCGTAAACCTTGTGTTAGTCAGAATAGTAAAAATAAAAATAAGCCAATTTCTTCAGCGCCAAAAATCACACATTCTAGTTACTTAGGGGAAGTTAGAAAAAATGAAATTAAAATTAAACAAATTAAATTTAGCTATCAAGCTATGTTTAGCATCTTCCGTGATGATATCTGCACATGCGATGAGTCAGGAAAGCGAAACGAATAATAAAAAAGAAGCTGACATAGAGATTAGTCAGGAAAACACTAAAAATAAGAGAAACGATGAGGAAATGGAAACAATCATCGTTTCCGGTACACGTAGTTCGTTGCGAGAGTCGGCCCATATAAAAAGGATGGCCAATAATTTTAAGGAAGTGATAACGATAGAAGATATCGGTCAACTGCCGGATGATAGTATTGCGGCCTCCCTGCAAAGATTAACCGGTGTAGGCGTTGTTGAAGATCGTGGCCAACCCATGCAGGTATTAGTACGTGGTCTTAGTTCAGATTTAACCCTAACAACATTTAATGGCCGTGAAGTTGCTTCAGAGCAAGGCGGCCGAGGCGTATCCCTTGGTCTATTTCCAGGTGAAATACTCCGTCGAGCTTCAATTGAAAAAACGACTAATGCGTCGATGATCGAAGGTGGTATGGCAGGTACGGTTAATTTGGAAACGGCTAGACCCTTAGAAGTACAAAAACGAATATTATCGGTCAACGCAAAATATATTCGCCTCGATGTTCCAGAGGGTCCTGTAGTTGAGAGAAATGGTAAGACAGCTTCATTAACCTACATTGATAAATTTAATAATGACACTTTAGGTTTTTCAGGGGCGATTGCTTATCAAAGCCGGCCGTCGGCTAGCCAGGCGATATTCAATCCTTCAAGTGTACCTACAGGACCGATATGGCAAAGAGATATTAATACCCCAAAAGGTTTTGGTGACCTCAATGGTGATGGCACGACTGACTTCTACAATAAGAATAACTTCCAACAGGCAGATGCCTTTGTTAATGAATCGCTAGGCGGGTCATTTACACTGCAGTGGCAAGCGAGTGAAGACACCTTATTCACCTTCGATTCTGTTTTTTCACGCAGTGAACGTGAAGGTAAAATGAGTCGAGTTGATTTTATTTACATTGGCCCAACAAGATACACAGACGTAATGACGTCAGACGATGATATTGGCTCAGCTTATACCCAAGCGGGTAATCCTATCAATGGTGCATTAGTTACTAGCTACGATCTAACTGGTGGTAGTCCAAGGTTCTCTGGCTCCGATTTGACGGAATACTATGACAGCACTATCCTAGGTTTAAATGTTGAACATTATATCAATGACGATTGGATCGTAGATGCGGACGTGTCTTACTCTAGTGCCGGACGAAGGGGCTATCTTAGTGTGGCTAAAATAATGTCTAAAGGTCAAGCTTGGAATTATGAACTTGATAACAATGATGTTCCCTTGTTTACTGATTTTGGTTTTGGCATGGATCCGGAAAATCCTAATCCCAATGTTATTCTTCCTGAAAACCTTGTTTGGGGCACTGCGACTAACGCTGGCGAGTTTTCGCCCGTTACCCTTAACTACTTAAAGAATTATCAAGATGATGAACTCGCTAGTGTCAAACTTGGCGCGTCTCGATTCTTTGACGACGGCATCATTACCAGCGTTAAATTTGGCACGCGTTTATCAAAACGCACCAAGTCGAAATCGCGTGAGACTGAACTATTCGAAACGAAGGCAGCATTTTCTCCCGATGGCAACGTAGCTGATTCTATTGCTACTGCCCAGCAATTCACCTATGACGAGTTTCCTTTTGGCGAATTTATGCCGGGTGTAGCCGGGCTAACACAATGGCCGGTGCTAGATGCGAATGGCATTTTAGAAAGTCGATTTGGTAATCAAAAGATAGAGCGTGAAGATAAGGACGAAGACGGACTGCCTGATGTTTGGCAAAGTGACTTATTCGTGGAAACGTACGATGTTGATGAATCGTCATTCAGCGCTTTTGTACAAGTTGACTTTGAAGGTGAGTTGTTTGATATGCCTTTTAGAGGGGATATGGGGGTTAGATACGTTAGAACTGAAACCACAGCCCGCTCAGCGATACCTGAATACACCATTGAAACCGATGAAAATGGTAATGTGATTGAAGTAGAAATAAAAGACTTTACGAGAGACTATGCCACAGTAGCAACCACGACCAATTATGACAATTTTCTGCCGAGCCTTAATATGGTCCTTGAGCCCATCGATGATCTATTGGTGCGTTTTGCGGTAGGTAAGGCGATGTCGCGGCCATTATTTTCCAAATTGGGTAAAACAACAGAACTTAAAAAAACTACGAACGATGATGGTGACACAGATGATTTAGTTTTACTTACTGGTAAGACGGGTAATGCTGGGCTTACCGCGATAGAGTCAACTCAGGTCGATTTAGCTCTTGAATGGTATCCTACCCCCGATTTATCATTAAGCGCCGGTGTTTTTGTTAAAAAGGTTGACGGTTTCTTAGTATCAGGTCAGCGAGAAATGGTATTAGAATCCACTACCGGTGTCCCGGTTACTTTCCTCATTGAGGAGCCACAAAACGAGAAAGACAATTCAACCATTACCGGCATTGAATTATCTTACTCTCAGGCATTCACTTTCTTACCCGGCATACTGTCTGGGTTGGGCATGACGGCTAACTACACCCATTTGTCGTCTGATATTGATAATGAGTTTAATCGCATCTACCTAGATGGAGACTCCGCAACGCCAGCTGGTACTTCGTGCTTTATCGAAGAGCCAGAAGCCAGTGGTCGTATTTGTTCTAACTTCGCTCTGCCGCCGAATGGTTTTGCAGAACATACCGTTAATACAGTGCTTTACTATGACAGCTATCCCGTTAACGTACGACTCGCTTATCGTTATCAAACTGAGTCGAGTAGTTTAGGGGAGAATCTGACTAACGCAATAAAGTTAGATCCTGTACAAAGTATTGATTTATCAGCGCATTATTCATTCACTCCAAGCTTTATGGTCTCGTTTAGTGTTAATAACTTAACCGATGAAGTAAGACGCAAATATTGGGTGGATCCATGGGGAACTGATAGCGTAAGAGCAACCAATCGTTATCAAACACATGGCAGACAATTTAGTCTTTTCGCTCGCTATAAATTCTAGATACCTCCCAAGTAGCGGCTTAAGTTAAATTAAGTTAAGCCGTCCCGTTTTGAGCCCCCAATTGCTTATGTTGTTTAGGTGGTTGGGGTGCCAAAATGGATTTTGGTCCTAGAAGAGACATCTAGAACAGTCGCAGTAGACAACGTCATTAATTTGCACTGACAGTGAACTACTAAAACTGACTAAGAAGTCAATACATATCCTTTCCAGCAACTGATTATTCAAGCCGACATAAACGCATAATTAGTACGCAGACATAACAATTTACTTTAGAGAGGGGTAGGATGGAATTTCTTGCTAAACTGAAAAATCTGTCAGCTCTCAATTTGATACTAGTGTGCTGCTTATCCTTAGCTGGCTGCGGTGGTGGCAGTGAAACCACACCGAACAGCGACAGGCCTCCAATTGTCGACACCCCTCCAACAATCAATGAAAAACCAACGCTGGAAGTATCATCCGATCCGTTCTGGATAAATAACGCTATCGAAGCAGGGCAGGAAATTGCCCTGTCGGTTAAAGGGCTAGATACCGATGGTCAAATATCAACCATTACCCTGACTTTAAATGGTGAAAGAATAAGCTCAATAAACTCAGGTAACGGTGGTTCAAACGAAGATACTTATCAATGGCTTATTAACTCATTAGGTCAAGAGAAATTAGACCCCGGGAGTTACACCATTGACATTACCGTCCGCGATGATCAAGGAGCAGAAGGGACAGCGCAGTATGGTTTTTCTATTGTGCCTCATGAGGAAACAGGCGAGATTGAGCCTGAAAATTTTGATCATTTTGTATCAGCGCCAGCCGCATACCTAGATAATATCAATTTAAACCGACTTGTTGTGCCCCCAATACCTGTAAAAACAGGGTCTTCTTTCACGGGTAATGGTCACGCGGTAAGTTGGGACGGACGATTTTATATTGTTACTAGGCAAGGAGGTTGGAATATACAGGTTTTCCGTCCAGAAAAAATCAAGTTAAGCAATGGGGTACCCAATTTTAAATCGGGCGCATTTGACGCACCTGCCTGTTTTGAACACAATGACGATAGCACGGAATGCCTAGACAATAAAAATGGCCAATTCAGCCACAATTGGCTGTCAATCGTTCGCGACACATCGTTCGCCCAAAACCCTTATCAGTCAGATCAGTATGGCCAACCATTAACCCATGGTGAGTTTTCTACCTACAAAGCCAAAATATTTCATTCCGATAAAGACGATAATGAAATCGATTGGTTGGGGATGAGAAGTATTACCGTCACGTTAGCTAATCCCTACACTGAAAATGCCAACTTGGCTTCGTTTAGCATCGACGATGAATTTACTTATTTGAAAAGTACTACAGGTCAACACCTGCCGTGTATTGAGCCATCGCTGACCATAGATGGTCATTTACTGTTTTGTAATGGCAATAGAGAAGGTGGCACAGAGATCAATGACATCGTCTATAGCTGGAACTCGACTGCCGGTAGTGCTACCGGGTGGCAAGACATTAAATCGGCCGCCAGTTTATACAGTGAGCGTAATGAATTGATTGATGGCATGGCATTACAGGAGCGTTTTCCTATTGCGCGTCAACCAATTAGGGATATGGATGGCACGCCATATTCGGGTCTCGAAGAAATTAATGGCGCCTATCCTTGGATAAGCCGAGATGGATCTGAGCTATTTTGGCAAGCCGTTAAGGCCGTAAACAACGGAAATAGAGTAGGTACCAGTGTGGTTGGACGCTGGACCGGTGGTGTTATTCGCCATATTGACGGAGCCATCAACCCCACGAGAGGCGCGCCAAAAGACGATCCTTTGGGACGTAAGCCTCGGCTATTTATTTCTTCACCAGGCGCATTTTCCACTATGTGGGCCCCATTTGGCGATGTCGCCAATTTAAAGATCCCCTACAGTGAGTTTGGTCCAGCTTACCCGATATTTGGCTCGAACACCTCAGACTATAATGAGGTTGGCTTTAATGACTATACAGATGGCAACTATATTGTAGCCCTAGGCATGAATGAGCTATTAACAACTGGCTTCGCTTATGATGTTAATCGCACCCCAGATACATCGGGAAACTTAAACAACGCTAGTATGATTGGTGCACTGTTTCCACAAGAGTATTTACAACAAGATGCAATCAAAGGCATCAAAGGTCAAGCCATTTACTTTCCATCGGCTACTAAGCTAGTGGTTGAACAACTGAACCAATTCGAGCGCTTGCAACATGCACTGACCATTGAATTTTTTATCAAACCATTGATAGCTGATGTTTATCAATATTCGCCGCAGATCATAGCGTTAGGCGAGAGCTTAACCCTGTCATTTAATCAAAATGGTGAATTGGTTCTAACTATAGTCGATGCAACGGGTACCAGTGATACTTTGGTTGCTAACACATCAGCAAGTATCAATAATTGGAGTCATCTCGGCGTATCGTTGGATGCGGATACTCACGCAGTTAATTTTTATCAAAACGGTCAATTAGTTGATAGCCAACAAACTGTGCTGACGAATTGGCGGTTGAATGAAGCGTCTTTAGTGATAGGGCCAACCAATGTCAATACGGGAAATGATGATGCAGTGTTCATGCTTGATGAGTTTAAGTTGTCCAATGTGGTCAGAAAACCCCAAGAGTTAGCATATAGCGCAATGGCTGTTAATGTTATAAATAACCAAGAACAAGCTTTTATTAATCAGGTACCAAGTTATTTACTGCCACATCGCCATTTATTGAAAAATCATGGGGTTGTCTGGAGCAGTGACAAAGCTGAGCTAGGCGAGGCACTATTTAGTGATGTGATATTGTCTAAACAGCGTACAACCTCTTGTGCTTCTTGCCATGATGCTCAGCTACAGTTTAGTGATGGTGAGCAGGTTGCGCTAAGTGATGAATCTAGCATAGATGGCACACGAAATACGCCGAGCATCTTTAATCGGGCAATGTCTGGCCTGCAAAGTTGGGATGGCAGTAACGTCTCATTAATCGAACAAAGCATTTCGCCAATCGAAACCGAAATTGAAATGAATCTGCCAATCGCAGAGGCTATCAATCGTTTGAACCAAGATGCGCATTATCGGGCATTATTTCAAGCGGTTTATGGCGAAGCGGTAACTCAAGTTAACTTAGCCGATGCATTAGTCGCTTTTCAGTTAGTCACCTTTGCCCCCAGCAATGCCAATGATGATGAAAACTTGACCCTATCTCAGCAACGAGGCAAACAATTATTCAACGGCAAGGCAAGGTGTGTTGGTTGCCACTCTGGGGTTAACTTTACCGATGAGTCATTTAGGCGTAATGGCTTGGTCACCCATGAAGATGACTTAGGGCGAATGGGGGTTACTGCAAGGTTCCGTGATAAATTTTTATTCAAAGTTCCATCGTTAAGGCAAGTCAATGCCACGTCACCATATATGCATGACGGCAGTATTAGTACTCTTGCAGAGGTTGTTGATGCCTATATTGATGAGAGCGTTAGCGACCATCACAATTTGGATAACAATATGCTACCGATTGAACTGAACGATGCCGAAAAGCAAGCGTTGATTAGCTTTCTAAGTGTGCTTTAGAATTTTTAGCGGATCTGGTTAAGAAACAGGTCAAGTTAGATGAATATGACTTACTGTCTATCGAGAATAACCTGCTTGTTATGCAGCAGCTTGATATGGCGAAGCAAAGTAATAGCTCAAAAAAGCAAGTTACTATTTTAAATAAGGTAAATTAAATAATGAATAAAGTTTTTTTTTGGTCTATCACAGTGGCGGTCGCTGGCTTCCTCTTTGGTTTTGATGTCGCGGTAATATCGGGTGCCGATCAGCCCATTCAACTGCTCTGGCAAACGACACCTTTATTTCACGGTCTTTTTATAATGTCATCAGCGCTATGGGGTACGGTAATAGGTGCTTTAGCTGGAAATTGGCCTTGTGATAAATGGGGGAGAAAGCCAACATTAATTGCTATTGGTTGTTTATTTTTAGTTTCTGCAATTGGGTCCGCTTTAGCTCCAGATCCCTATACTTTTTCTTTTTTCCGCTTGATAGGTGGTTTAGGCGTGGGCGCATCTTCTATTGCGGTTCCTGCTTATATTTCAGAAATAGCTCCAGCTAAGTATAGAGGCCGTTTAGTCGCCTTGTATCAATTTCAACTGGTGTTCGGCATTCTTGTCGCGTTTTTATCAAATTATATGTTGTCAGGTATTAGTGCAGAAGATTGGCGTTGGATGTTAGCGGTTGAGTCGTTACCCGCTTTGGTCTTTCTTCTATTGGTAAGCAAGGTTCCTGAAAGTCCAAGATGGCTATTGTTGTATCGAAATTCTGAAGTCCAAGCTAGGCAAGTTTTAAGTAATATGTTGCCGAGTATCGAGGATGTAAATAAAACAATTAGCGAAATTAAGTCAAGCCGACGTCAGGCCAAAGATTCGTCGCTGTTTACCCAAGCTAATGTCATGCCACTAACATTAGCTTTTTTGATCGCGTTTTTTAATCAGGCCTCCGGAATTAATTTTATCATCTATTTTGCGCCGCGCGTATTTGAAATCGCAGGATTGGATACTAGTACGGCGCTATTATCCTCAGCCGGAATAGGGCTAACAAACCTTATTTTTACTATGCTGGGCGTGTACTTAATTGATAGAGTAGGGCGTCGCCCTCTGATGCTTATCGGCTCCATTGGCTACATTGTGTCTCTTGCTGTGGTGGCTTATGCGTTTTTTGCCCAGTTAAGTGGTCTAGTCGTGGTGTTTTTTATCTTCACATTTATCGCTTCTCATGCCGTTGGTCAAGGTGCGGTTATTTGGGTCTTTATTGCTGAAATATTCCCTAATCATATTAGGGCGAAAGGCAGTTCTTGGGGCTGTGGTATCCATTGGATTGGCGCTGCAGTTATTACACTGTGTATGCCACTGGTATTAAGTCAGGTATCACCTCATCATATTTTTGGTTTCTTCTGCTTTATGATGATTTTCCAACTATTGTTTGTTATTTTTGTTATGCCAGAAACTAAAGGTAAATCATTAGAAGCGTTGTCAGAAAAACTTGATGGCGTCGAGGAACTTGCCATTAAACAGGGCAATACTAATGCGGATCGTTGACATCGTTAACCTTGACAGGTGACCCTTCAATGAGCATTAATTATAGTATCAAGAACATTAACTTAACATTTGGGCTGTTTAGCGTACAATGGCGTGAGTTTATTAAATATAAGGCTTAATAAAAAGTTTAGTATGAGTAATATTAAAGAAGTATGCAGACTATCTGGTGTTTCTACCGCTACCGTTAATCGTACACTGCGCCATCCTGAATTAGTGAAACCTCAGACACGAGAAAAAGTGATGAAGGCGGTGAAGGAAACCGGTTATCGACCAAATTGGATGGCGACTCGATTTAAACGTGGTAAATCAAATACTATTGTTGTTGTGGTGCCCAATTTACTCAATCCATTTTTTATGCAAGTCATTGAAGGGATTGAACATGGAGCCAGACAGTTAGGTTATAACGTACTATTGGGTGATTCAGCGGGTGATCCTGAAATAGAACATCAATATGCTGCTATGGCACTAAACGGCCGAGCTGATGGCTTAATTCAGTTAAATCACACTTTCCCTTTCTCTGCTGAAGACGAAGAGTTAGGTCTAAATGTGCCTATGATCAGTGTTTGCGATCGTATCACTGATCACAAATTTCCATTCATTGAGCTCGATAATTTTGGCGCGGCTCGTGCAATGACTCAACATTTAATTGAATTAGGGCATACCAAAGTTGGCATCATCTCTGGTGAAAGAACTAGCCAAGTTTATTTAGATCGATTAAGCGGCGTTATTCGAGCCTTATCTGAAGAAGATATACTCTTCAACAATGATTGGTTAGTGGGGGATGGTTATTCTTATAACACTGGGGTTGAAGGAATTAAACAGTTGATGTCACTTGATTCACAGCCAACAGCGGTTATTTGTTTTAGTGATCATGTAACCATAGGTGCAATCCATAGCGCTAAAGAATTGGGTCTGAAGGTCCCCGATGACATTTCAATAAGTGGTTTTGACGACATTACAGTTGCTCAGTATATTGATCCACCAATTACCACTATCAGACAACCCGCTTTTGATATCGGCAATAAAGCAGTAAACAATTTAGTTAACATCATTGACAACAATCCTTCTCCAAGGTTACGTGATGTGTTTCCATATGAGTTAATCATCAGAAAAAGTACCGGTAAGGTGAAGGAAACTTAAATGTGCCCTTCAGCGCTGTTCACGATAAAATAGCTTGTTCAGTTTGTGTTGGACAGTTTGCTATGATAAGTGTGACTTTGTCAGTAGCATTAACCTTTTTATTGTTAAAGAGCCTTGGCTGAATATAAACCTTGTATGGTGATGATAACCGCCAGTGGCGGTTGTCTATCCCAGAGAAATCTAGAACCGTGACACGGTACCTCTGTGTACAGCTTCTGTTTAGCACTTTTGTTTAGCGTTTCTGCTTAAATAACCATTCCAAAGAATTTTCTGTCTTGTCACTTTTGTCAGAGGCGTATTGAGTGGTAGTATCAAGACGATCACTGGTATAGCTAAAAGCCACACTGCCGGCGTTATGGCCAATACCTTTAATAGAGGTGAACTTCATATTGGCTCCTAGCTGTTTCATCTCGTTAAAAACATTAACACCCCATCTATAGTTAATGATCTTGTCATCATCACCATGAAACAACCAAAGCGGAATATCTTTGATTTTTTCGCGATTAAACTGGGGTAATAACACACCGGCAGATGGGATAGCCGCAGCAAAAAAATCAGGGCGGTTCCAAATCGCGTTGAAGGTGCCAAAGCCTCCCATTGAGTGACCAATGACATAGATGCGCGAGGGATCAATATTGTATTGTTGAACCAAATCATCGATTAGCCGCAACGCTTTCATCAAATCGCCATCTGGGTTGTCCAAATAGACTTTCTTAATCCTTACCATATTAGGGTTACGGCCATCAGGTACTAAAGTTTTTTCCATTTCTTCAAGGCTTATTTCTTTTCCTTTATTAAGTGGATTAGTCCAGACTGTTGACGTTTGCGGCGCGACAAAGAAATGTGGATAGGCTTGACGAACATTATCTTGGGTAAAGGGCATGACATAACTTTTCAGCTGGGCGATGTTATCTGTGCCTCTGCCGCCCATGCCATGCAGGCAAAGGATTAATGGATATTGCTGTTGTGGATCATAGTCAAATGCCTTCACCAGACGATAAGGTAAGCCTTCAAAGGTTCCCTTCTCCATAGATTTCATCCATTTTTTTTCTACCGCAGGTTTTTTTCTTTTTTTCTTTTCCTGCAGCTGTTTTTGCTCAGCTCCCTTACTTTGAACTTTTACTTTATTCTCTGCAGCCCCAGCAAACGAAACGGCAGCAAAAGAAATCGCTAAGAATATTAATATTGTTTTCATATTTTTTCTCTTGAATAATGAATAATCAACCGATTGCCCTATCGAATCAAGATTACTTAGATAGTTCCAAATCAGCTAAAATCTGATGCAAATGGGCCATGGCCTAGGCTGTCGAAAACTCGTGCTTTTGGGGATTTTCAATTTACCAGTTTTTGACTTTACAAAGTATATATTTGGCTCTGTTCCATAATACTGTTGTCCCTCGATGAATCCCCTATTTTTAAAGGGTTAGGCGATAAATTGG
>JABSOJ010000115.1 GCA_013216005.1 Alteromonadaceae bacterium
AAGTAACGCAAAGCTAGATAAGCAGCAAATATTGGCTGCTGCATATGGGGGACAACAGCATTATGGAACATAGCCAATTAGGAACAGAGTAAATTTAATTACATCCCTTTCGATATTGATAAAAAATACCTGTTATAACATGCATTGTTAAGTTAATTACCCTATAACACCTGTTATTTCAAATAATAGAAATTTAAAATAATTGATCCAAACTGGTTTAAAGGAAAAGCGATACAAAAACTTCGAAAACAAGCTTTCCCTAAAGATACTCAACGAACTTTTGCTGCCAGAATTGGTGTAGGACTAACCACAATACAGAATCTGGAATCAGGCAATGAAGTTGTCGCATGGGGAACGTTTATCCGTATTTTTGAACTTCTCAAAAACAAGGGGAAATCAATGCTTTGTTTGTCGAGAAAAAGAGTCAAATAACTTTAATCGAAGGTGAACTATGGTGAGTACTCATTTAAATTAATGAGGGTCAACGTATATCCCCCTTACGACATTAAAAAATAACTGCAATAACAATACAAGATGAATGATTCAAACCCGAACTCCAGACCATACATACCCTTTTAGATATTTTAGTCTTATTCTCGACTTTAATTTTTTAACTCCAAATTAATTATTTGTGCGCAGTAAATATCAAAATCGGATAAATGGTAATTAACAACTGCAATGATAATATCAATATTTAAAGATTGATAATCATGAACTGCAATATTTCTTAATCCAACCATTTTTTTTAAATTACCCGCTACCTCCATAGAAATAAGATTAGCACGGGATATAAGTTCAAAACTATCACGACCTGATTGTGGGATCCCCAAGTTGTTTTGTTTGATCAAATAATTGGCGATATCAATAGAGGCTTCGCAAGCACGTTGAAGATTAAGTACAACAGAATCTTGTTTGGTATAATTTTTTTTGAAAGTAACTTCGTCGGTAAACTCTTCGTTTATACGAACAATACAGCGTTTGATTGTTGCTATTTTGTTTAATACAACATCATGCATTTTTAGCCTCATTTATAAAATTAGTGATAATGCTCTTACGACCTTCTTGTAATCGACCATACATACTAAAAACCATCATTTCAAATGCCGCTGAATCATTATTTTTATCAAAAAGGAGTGAGCCTTTTGTAACTATTTGCATTTGTAAAACCGTTGATGCTTCCTTTAAATCAACCAAATCGACATCAGTCTTTAATAATTCAGCTAATTTTTCACTCAGTTGCCATCTGTTTAAAGGATCAAGTTTAGTATCATTTAATATTGCAAGATCCCAGTCACTATTGCCATGTTGTTGCCCACTAGCTTGTGAGCCAAACAAATATATTAATTTTACATTGGGATGATCTTTTTTTATTAAATCAACGAGCTTATTATGCACAGAGAAACCTATTGCTAAACCAAATATTACATCATAATTACAAAGTATAAATGACATCTAAATAGGAAAATAGTGATAATTTAAATTTTCATTATGTCTTTGGTGTAAAAATAAAAATTAATTCGATGTGCTTCATGAACTAAAAGGGCTTACATCCTACCTAACGTAGTAAAAATCACCTGTTTAAACTTATTCATACTAATATTATTCACGTCTTGATTCAAAACAATCTTAAACTAGAAATTTCAATAGTATTAGTTATTTGAATTAACGAAGGTCAAAGTTGAATTATTTAAACAGGGTAAGCAGATATTTACAGATTATATTTCGCTTTATAAATTTAATGATGGTTGGTAAATTGTCAGTAAGATATATCATCGGCATTAATAAGAATTGTTGACATTTAATGAGCTATTTTTGATGGGTTACGCCTGCGGCTAGGCTGTCGAAAACTCGTGCTTTTGGGGATATTCAATTTACCAGTTTTTGACTTTACAAAGTATGATGTTTACTATTTATTGGATTTACGTAATTGTGCTGAAATTTAATATTTAGTGGCAAAATGCTATTTTCATTAATATCTTGTTACATCTAACGGGATAAATAGCATATTATTCCGTCAATTTAGGATCTAAATGTAACAACAATCAAAATTCCAACAATATTAAAAAAGCCAAAAATATAAACGGTAAATTGGTTGAAAATGGTCATATTTCGACAGCCTAGCCTGCGGCTAACCCATCCTACTTGCAAAATAGTCAACCTTCCCTGTTTACTTATTACTTGCTGCAATATTTTTTTGCATAGTATCGCTGAACCAATCAATAAAATTAACCACACCAAATTCATAGGTTTCAGAATATGGACCCGGTTGATAGGCCATTGAATTTATCCCTTTCTGGTTGTTTTCAGCTAAGGTGCGATCTTGAGCGTTGGTTGCATCCCAAACATAGCGCATTGCGTCAACATTATAATCGATACCTTCTACCGCATCTTTGTGTACTAACCATTTGGTGATAACTTGCGTTTTTTGTGGCCCCAGAGGGATAACCTGAAACGCGATGATGTGATCGCCCTGTGCGTGGTTCCAGGAATTAGGTAAATGTAAAATTCGCATTGAGCCTAAATCAGGGTTTTTGATCCGGCCCATTAATTTTTTACAAGCTGATTTTCCGTCAATGGTCATCGCTACTGCACCTTCTGCCAAAGGCATACGTACAATACGATTACGCATACCATGTCCATGAGAAATATGCTTGTAAGGAATTCCTTCTGCTTCCCATTTTGCTTGCTTGGCGGCAACCTGTGCTTTAAAGGCATCACTGGCACGGGGATCTTCGGTGTCATCCCATTCCAGCAAGGTATTTAATAATTCAGGGTGTGAACCATTACAGTGAAAACATTCACGGTTATTTTCAAGCACCAGCTTCCAGTTAGCGTCTTCCAGTATGCTTGTTTCAATTGCTACTTTGGCATTGTCTAAATCATAAGGCTCAAGGTAGTGAGCTAAATCTGTGAAAAAGTCATCAATCTTGGTTGGGTTATCACTTAAAGAAACGAAAATATAACCACCAGCCGTGCGGCAATTTACCGGATGTAAACCGTATTTTGATTTGTCGAAATTACTGCCCATTTCATTACCGGCATAAATCAGATCTCCGTCAAGTTCGTAAGTCCATTGATGATACGGACAAACTAGTTTAGGCACTTTGCCTTGTTTAACTAGGCACAGTTTAGAGCCACGATGACGGCAAACATTGTGAAATGCACGGACTTCACCATTTTGATCACGGATAATAGTAATAGGGTTATTACCAATTTGTTGGGTAATAAAATTGCCGTTTTCAGGAATTTCACAAGTGAAACCAACAAACAACCACTCTTTAGCGAAAATTTGTTCCATTTCCATGTCAAAATAATCAGGATCATTATAAAACGGCTGTGGCAATGAAAACGTAACAGGGTGTTTTTTCAATGTATCGGCGATCGATTCCGCCAACGTTATTGATGCATAAGAGCCAGGTTCAGATTTATTGGTTAATTGGGTCATAAAAATTCCTCATTTCAGTCAGTGCTCAATAAAGTATAAGTATATCCATCATGCATTTCCAAGTGGTTTGAGTATAAAACCATCCTAAATAAAACAATCGAACCTTGACTAGCTATTTTAAAGGGTTGATTTTGCGACGCACGCTTTTTTTAGCTGCTCCAGAAACGACAGATTAACTATGCAAAACCGACATGAATGAATAAGTTGCACGATAACTTGACCAAAATCAATTTGTCCACCCATAATTAAAAAATTTATATTCAAGTTAGTTGGTAATAATGACTATACCCTTGTCGTTTTCAGGTAAGTCAAAGATGGCCTACTATTGGATATTATACAAGCAAATAAAGAACAATCGAACTATCACAATGAGCGACTACCATGAACAATAAATTTCTAAATCCTGTCAACACTCAAACATGGGCCAATGGTCGCCATGAAGTTCAGTGCGTAAGAGTCATCGACGAGACTTTGGATGTCCGCACCTTTTGTTTTACCTCCACTCAGCCTGTCATGCATTTTTTCAAGCCGGGACAATTTGTAACCTTTGAAATTGAGATTAATGATCAGCAAGTGCTGCGTAGTTATACTATTTCATCTTCACCTTCGGTTCCCTATAGTTTTTCAGTGACCATTAAGCGCGTTCCCGGTGGTCAGGTGTCAAACTGGCTGCACGATAATATGAAACAGGGGGGTTTTCTTGCAGTACATGGACCAACGGGCATATTTAACTGTATCGACATTACCGGCGATAAAGTTTTAATGCTTTCAGGTGGTGTCGGTATAACGCCGGTAATGTCGATGGCACGCTGGTGGTTTGATACCAATACCGACGTTGATATAGTATTTGTACACAGTGCGCGCACCCCCAGAGATATTATTTATCGCCGTGAACTTGAATACATGGATGCAAGAATTGATAACTTTAATTTGAACCTGATCTGCGAACATTATGGAAACGGAGAAAGCTGGAGTGGTTACAGCGGATTTTTAGATCAACTAAAATTAAACATTATTGCCCCTGATTTTATGGACCGTATCGTTTATTGCTGCGGCCCTACCCCGTATATGACCGCTGTGAAAAGAATTTTGACCGATGCTGGTTTTAACATGGCAAATTACTATGAAGAAAGTTTTGGTGCGCCACCGGAAGAAGATCGCATTGACGCTGAACAACAAGCCAGTGACACAGCCAATCTGGAAGTAAATAGCGATGATTTACTGCAAGTGGAATTTTGCAAAACGGGTAAATCAGTGAAAGTAAAACCGGGTCTTACCGTGCATGCGGCCGCCGCGCAATTAGGGCTTCATATTCCTAAAGCCTGTGGTATGGGAATTTGCGGAACCTGTAAAGTTAAAAAGATTTCAGGCGATGTGAAAATGTCACATAACGGTGGTATTACCGACGATGATGTTGATGCAGGTTATATACTCAGCTGTTGCAGTATTCCACAGGGCGATGTTTCAGTTGAATTTTAATGTCTCATTCCTTATATCAATAGCTTTATATCAAGAGCCTTATATTAAGAGCCTTATATCAAGAGCTTTATATCAAGCGCCTTAAATATAGAACCTGATGTCGAGGGCCTGATATCTAATAAAACATTTGTTGAAAATACAATTTTATAAATCCCGTTGTTCTGGGATTTTTTTTTGCTCTGTAATCTGCTTTTAAACATTTCCTTTTTTGATGGGTTACGCCTTTGACTAACCCATCCTACCAAAAGGCCAGCAAATTCTTTTGAGATATGCGTTGAAACAACAATTTATGTAATTGATTTGATGGGCCTCCAATTAACTACATTTTTACACAAATAACAATGTCGTTATTTGCCGTAACTATGGCGTAAGCGGAACGCTTCATCGTCATGCCGCAAGCTAATATTCAGCTAAGTGGGCCTAGCAGCGCAGGGCAATTAATAAAAGGTATAACCATGCAAAAATATTCAGGCTTCGGGTTGTTCAAACATTCATTAAGCCATCATGAAAACTGGCAACGTGTCTGGCGAAATCCAACACCTAAAAAACACTACGACGTGATTATAATCGGTGGTGGTGGTCATGGACTGGCAACCGCTTATTATCTGGCAAAAGAGCACGGTATCACTAATATTGCTGTGGTCGAAAAAGGCTATCTTGGTGGTGGTAATACTGCCCGTAATACTACCATTGTACGCTCTAATTACTTGTGGGACGAAGCTGCTCATTTATACGAGCATTCACTTAAATTATGGGAAGGTCTGGCACAAGATTTAAACTACAATTTAATGTTCAGCCAACGTGGCGTACTTAATCTGGGTCATACCTTACAGGATATGCGCGATATTGAACGTCGTGTGAATGCTAATAGACTGAACGGTATTGATGGTGAAGTGCTCAATACTGCTCAGGTGCAAGACATGGTGCCGATTTTAGATTGCTCTAAAAATGCACGTTACCCGGTAATGGGTGCCTCCTGGCAGGCCCGTGCGGGTACAGCCCGACATGATGCGGTAGCCTGGGGCTTTGCCCGTGCAGCCGATGCACTGGGTGTTGATCTTTTACAACAAACAGAAGTTACCGGCATTCGTCGTAAAGACGGTGCGGTGTGCGGGGTTGAAACTAACCGTGGCTTTATCAGCGCAGACACAGTAGCTTGCGTAGCTGCCGGAAATTCAGGCACGTTAGCCAAAATGATTGGCATAGAATTACCGCTGGAATCGCATCCTTTACAAGCTATGGTGTCAGAGCCCATTAAACCTATTCTTGATACTGTTGTAATGTCTAATCACGTTCATGGTTATATCAGCCAGTCAGACAAAGGTGATTTAGTTATTGGTGCGGGTATTGATGGTTATCTCGGTTATGGTCAACGGGGTTCGTTCCACGTTGTTGAACATACGATTGCTGCCATTATTGAAATGTTCCCAATCTTCAGTCGCGTTCGACTAAACCGTGCCTGGGGTGGTGTTGTTGATACCTGTCCTGATGCCTGCCCTATCATCTCAAAAACCCATATTAAAGGGCTTTATTTTAATTGTGGTTGGGGTACAGGTGGTTTCAAAGCGACTCCGAGTTCTGGCCATATATTTGCCCATACCATTGCCAAAGATGATGCTCATCCGCTGGCTAAACCATTCAGTATCGAACGCTTTACTACTGGCCAATTAATTGATGAACACGGCGCTGCCGGTGTTGCTCACTAAGTGCGGGAGATTTAAAACATGTTACATATCCGTTGTCCCTACTGCGAAGAATATCGTGAAGAAGAAGAATTCAGTCCTGCAGGTCAGGCGCATATTGAACGTCCTCTTGATCCTGAATCTCTCAGTGACAAAGATTGGGCGAACTATTTGTTCTTCAGAAAAAACCCCCGTGGTTTGCATCATGAAATGTGGCTGCATGCTCATGGCTGCCGTAAGTATTTTAATATGACTCGAAATACGGTGACCTACAAAATTTTGGAAACGTATAAAATAGGTCAACAGCCCTATGTTCTTGATGAAAATAGTCTCGATGAAAATAGTGCCGATAAAAACAGTCCCGATGAAAAAAGTATCGATGAAAAAAACAGCAGTGAGGTGTCAAAATGAAGCAAATAAATCGGATCGGCTCTGTTGGCAATACTGATGCTAGCCGTATTGATCGTAATAAAGCTTTTACTTTCACCTTTAATGACAAAAGTTATCAAGGTTTTGAAGGTGATACGCTTGCCTCAGCTTTACTGGCAAACGGTGTTGATGTTGTTGGCCGCAGTTTTAAATACAGTCGCCCGCGCGGCATAATTACTGCAGACGCTCAGGAACCTAATGCTATTTTTCAAATAGGCTCAACTCAGGCAACCACTATCCCTAATCCCCGAGCTACACAAACAGAGCTTTATAACGGGTTAACAGCAACATCAACCAACGGCTGGCCGAATGTTGATTTTGATTTAATGGGAACCCTCGGCAAACTTGGTGGCGGTATGATGCCTCCGGGATTTTATTATAAAACCTTCATGTTTCCGCAATCACTGTGGATGACGTATGAAAAATTAATCCGTAAAGGAGCTGGCCTGGGTTGTAGCCCGCAACAGCCTGATCCGGACAGTTATGATAAAATGCATCACCACTGTGATGTAATGATTGTAGGTGCTGGCCCTGCTGGTTTATCTGCCGCATTAGCAGCTGCACGTACAGGTGCTCGGGTCATTATTGCTGACGAACAAAATGAATTCGGCGGCAGTTTACTTTGCTCCAAACAACTGATTGATGGTGATTCTCCGCAAAAATGGTTGTTTGAAACCATCACAGAATTAGCCGATAACGATCAGGTAACTTTGCTGCCACGCAGTACTGTGTTTGGGTATTATGATCATAACTATTTAGGCATAAACGAACGTCGCACCGATCACTTAGGTGAAAACTTAGCTGAAATCAGTAGTCGCCAGCGTGTTCATAAAGTTCGTGCCAAACAAGTTATTTTAGCAACAGGTGCACATGAACGTCCTTTAGTTTACGGGAATAACGATGTTCCGGGGTGTATGTTAGCCTCTTCCGTATCTACCTACATCAACCGTTATGCTGTTGTGCCAGGCAATACGCTTGCATTAATGACCAGTAATGATTACGCCTACCAAACGGCTCTGGACTGGCATGACGCCGGCAGAAAAGTCTGTGTTATTGCTGATACACGTCCTCATTCAAACGGTGAAAGAATCAGGCTGGCAGCAGAGCGTGGCATTAAGATTTTATTTGGACATGCGGTCATTGATGTTAAGGGAAGTAAACGTGTCAGTTCTGTCAACATTGCGCCACTGAATGAAGCGGGTAATACACTTACGGGTGACACTAGCCGTTATACCTGTGATACCGTAGCAAGCTCAGGCGGTTGGAGCCCGGTAATTCATTTATCATCACATACCGGCAGCAGACCTGTATGGCAGGAAGATATTCAAGGTTTTGTGCCGGGAGAAACCACACAAGAACAAAATATTTGTGGTGGTCTGCAAGGGGTTTACTCTTTAGCTAAAGTACTGAGTGACGGTTTTAACACTGGCGCACAGGCGGCACAAAAAGCGGGCAAAGGTCAGGGGCAATACGACGGTGCTATCCCTAAAACAAATGATCTGAACGAATCACCAGCGATGGCGATTTATCATATTCCACATCATCAGCCAACCAGTCGCGCGCCTAAGCAGTTTGTTGATTATCAAAATGACGTTACCGCCGCAGGTATTGAATTGGCGAATCGTGAAGGTTTTGAATCTATTGAGCATGTTAAGCGTTATACCGCGTTAGGTTTTGGTACTGATCAGGGTAAACTTGGCAACATTAACGGGATGGCGATCACCGCAAATTTCTTAAATAAAACAATCCCTGAAACGGGTACGACCATTTTTCGTCCCATGTATACACCTACAACCTTTGGTGCCTTGGCCGGCAGCGATGTGAAACATTTATTTGACCCTGCACGTTTCAGTGCCATGCATAAATGGCATCTTGATAACGGTGCAGAATTTGAAGATGTGGGTCAATGGAAACGTCCGTGGTATTTCCCGCAGTCCGGTGAATCGATGGAGCAAACGTTACAACGTGAGTGTCTGGCAACCCGTAACAGTGTCGGCATTTTAGATGCATCGACCTTAGGTAAAATAGATATTCAGGGTAAAGATGCACGTGAATTCCTTAACCGTGTTTATACCAACCCCTGGAGCAAACTGGCACCGGGTAAATGTCGTTATGGTGTAATGTGTAAAGAAGATGGCATGGTATTCGACGATGGTGTAACCGCGTGTATCAATGATAACCGTTTTATTATGACAACAACCACTGGCGGTGCAGCAGGAGTATTGCAATGGCTGGAATTATGGCATCAGACAGAATGGCCTGAATTGGAAGTTTATTTCAGTACGGTTACTGATCACTGGTCTACCATGACTATTTCCGGTCCGAACAGCCGTAAAGTTTTACAAAAATTAACAGACACAGACGTTAACAATGACAACTTCCGTTACATGGACTGGATTGAAGCGGAAGTGGCTGGGGTAAAAGCCAGAATCTTCCGTATCTCGTTCACCGGTGAATTATCATTCGAGATAAACGTACAGGCAAATTACGGTATGCACACCTGGGAAGTGGTAATGGCGGCAGGTGAAGAGTTTAACATTACCCCTTACGGCACAGAAACCATGCATATATTGCGTGCTGAAAAAGGATTTATTATTGTCGGTCAGGATACTGATGGTTCAGTAACACCGCAAGATCTTGATATGAACTGGGTAGTGGGCAAGAAAAAAGAATTCAGCTATTTGGGTAAACGATCGTGGACACGATTTGACAACCAGCGTAATGATCGTAAACAAATGGTTGGACTCAAACCTAAAGATCCTACGTTTGTTCTACCTGAAGGGGCTCAAATTGTTTTCGATAAAGACCAACCTATTCCGATGACGATGGTGGGACACGTTACTTCAAGTTATTTCAGCGCCTGTCTAGGCTACTCATTTGCCTTAGCTGTTGTTAAGGGAGGGTTGGATCGCAAAGGTCAATCGGTATACTTGCCTTTAGCAGACGGCACAACAATTGAAGCTGAAATTTGCAGCTCGGTTTTTTATGATCCAAAAGGAGATCGTCAAAATGTCTAATTCAGTCCGTGTAGAATCACCTTTATATCATGCTGACTTACCTGGCTTAGCCAAACTGTCTGGCAATCCATCTGAAAATTGCGGCGTTACCCTTCGTGAAGCTAAACTTCTGGGTCACTTGAATTTACGGGGCAATGCCAACGACGATGCGTTTTTAAACGGTGTTAAACAAGCCCTCGGATTAAACTTGCCAACAGCCCCCTGCTCGTCTGCACAAAATGACAAAGCTCTCGTCATGTGGTTATCACCAGATGAATGGTTAATTATTGTTGAAGGCGGTTTAGAAGCCGAAATTGAAGCTGAACTAAGACAAACCCTTAGCGGTCACTTCGCGGTGTCTGACATTAGCGGCGCACAAACTATGCTTGAATTAAGCGGCGAAGATTGTCTCAATCTACTGAAAAAATCCATTGGATATGACTTACATCTTGACAGTTTTCCTGTCGGTAAAGTTATCGGAACGGCATTTGCTCAATCAGGTGCTCATATCCGTCGTACGGGTGAAAAAAGCTTTCAGCTAATCGTACGCCGTAGCTTTTCAGATTACATTTGGTTGTGGTTACAGCACAGTAGTAAAGAATATGGTTTAGCTATTGTTGACTGAATTTAGTTGACTGATTTTAGTTGACTGAATTTTCGTTGACCAATTTTTAATTGCCAAAATATTAGTTGGTAGTATTAATTGCTAAGTGTTAGCTGGTAAGCATTAGTTAAATAAATAAATACAACCTTTAAAATTAAAGCTGATAACAGGTTATCAGCTCTTGTCACATAACGCCGTTGATCTCTTTGGGTTAATTTCCTTTGGTTAACCAGCTGAGCAGTATAAAGGCCAAAAGATAAACGTCTTTGTGTGACACTCTCATTACCTAACGGTTAAGGAGCATGCATGTAGGCTGTCGAAATATGACCATTTTCAACCAATTTACCGTTTATATTTTTGGCTTTTTTAATATTGTTGGAATTTT
>JABSOJ010000116.1 GCA_013216005.1 Alteromonadaceae bacterium
TTAATCGGACCAACCCCTTCAAGTTTCAGTAACTTCTTACAATCAGGGTGTGCCTGAATAGATTCTTCTAGACATTTATCATAACTCGCGTTTAGAACAAAAGGTGATTCAGCGTACCATTCAATTTGAAAAAGAAAAAAGTGCGAAAATTAAGTTTGAACGTACCCTTAATGCGCAATTAGCACAAAAGGTGGTTGAAGTTGAAGCTAAAAATCGTGAAGTTGAAGCTAAAAATAAGGAGATACTGTCAGCGCTACAACAATTAGTTCAATCTGAAAAAATGGCTTCATTAGGGACATTAACGGCGGGTGTGGCGCATGAAATTAATAACCCGACCAACTATGCTTCTGCAGCGGCATATATGATGAAAAATGAAATTATTGAAATAAAAGTCTTTTTAAAACAACTTGCCGGCGGCGATAAAGCAGATAGTAAAGTATTGCAATCTTTTGATGATAAGTTTGCAAAGCTGGAGAATTTAACCCAAACCGTTAATGAAGGTACAACAAGAATTAAAAAGATTGTTGAAGATTTACGTACATTTTCTCGTTTAGGTAATGCAATAGAATCACAAGTTTATATTTCTGAATTAATTAAATCTACCCTTCAATTAGTTAAAACTCAGTATCATGCTATTACGATAAAAGTGCAGTTTGACTACGATCCGTTATTGACTTGTCTTCCATCAAAACTTAATCAAGTTTTTATGAATTTAATTGTTAATGCCTGTCAGGCTGTTGAAGACAAAATGGAACAAGAGCAAGAACAAGAACACGAGTTCGCAGGGCAAGTGACAATCAGTTCAGAGCAACAGGGTGATCAGCTTGTTATTACTTTTAAAGATAATGGTTGTGGTATTGATGAATTCACGCAAAAGAAGATATTTGATCCGTTTTTTACCACTAAAGATATTGGCAGAGGTACAGGGCTTGGTTTGGCTATTTCGTTTGGTATTATTGAAGAGCATCGAGGTACGTTGAAGGTGTCTTCCAGAGTTGGTGAGGGAACTACGTTTTTTGTTTATTTGCCTGTTAGGTGATCTTTAAGTGGCTTAGTTTAATTGGTTTGGTGATCTTTTGCTCGTGTGGCTAGTGTGGAGCGCTTCGTTGCTTTGATGGGTTACGCCGTAGGCTAACCCATCGTTTTTGTTGTTGTTGTTGTTACTGTTACTGTTGTTGATCTATTTTGAATGAAATTTTTCTTTGACAGTGTTTTATACTGAGCTTTTCGTAATATACCCTACGATAATTGGTTGTTTTAGCATTAAAGCCAGCACATTCTGTGGTCTATTCTATAAAATGCCTTAATTAATTTTTCTGAGGGCAAAGATATGCTTTTTAATGGTTCACTAGTTACAGACTGTCCAATTCGCCAAAAAATCCGTGAGTTTTACCGTATTGATGAAGATGCAGCGGTTGATCATATGCTTCCTGAAGCCGAGGTTAACGTAAGTGCCCGGAGTCGTGCTTGGGAAAGAGCCCGTAAGATGGTATTGCAGATACGTCGGGATCAAGAAGGTAATGGTGCTATTGATGCGTTATTAAGTGAATATTCACTTTCTTCAGAAGAAGGTGTGGTGTTGATGTGTTTGGCTGAAGCTTTATTGCGTGTGCCAGACAAAACCACTCAGGATGCTTTAATTCGTGACAAAATTTCTCAGGGTCAATGGAGTTCACATTTAGGCACCAGCGATTCTATTTTCGTTAACGCTTCTTCTTGGGGGTTATTGGTTACTGGCAGTATGGTCAGTTATACCGACGACAGAACGAAAGATCGTTTTGGTTTGTTGAAGAAAACGGTTGGTCGTTTAGGTGAGCCGGTTATTCGTAAATCAATGAATTTTGCCATGAAAATTATGGGTAAACAGTTTGTGATGGGTGAAACCATTCAAGCGGCTACCGAACGGGCTGTTGAAAAAGAACAGCAAGGGTATGTTTATTCATACGACATGCTGGGTGAGGGCGCTCGTACTCAGTTTGATGCGAAACGTTATTTTGACTCTTACGTTAATGCTATTCATGTTATTGGTAAAGCAGCAAACAATCGTGGCCCGATAAAAAGTCCCGGCATATCTATTAAATTATCGGCTATTCATCCCCGTTATGAATTTACGCATAAAGAACGGGTAATGAATGAACTTGTGCCTATGCTGAAAGAATTGTGTGTATTAGCCAAAAGCTACGATATAGGTTTAACCGTTGATGCGGAAGAATCAGAGCGTTTAGATATTTCTTTAGACGTTATTGAAGCTGTGTTCAGTGACGACGATTTAGCCGGTTGGAATGGATTTGGTCTTGCGGTTCAGGCATATCAAAAACGTGCAATATTTGTTATTGAATGGTTACGTGCGTTAACGTTACGTGTTGGTCGTAAAATGATGGTGCGTTTGGTTAAAGGTGCTTATTGGGATACTGAAATTAAAAACGCCCAAAAAGACGGCCTTGAACATTTCCCGGTATTTACCCGTAAGTCTTCTACAGATGTTTCTTATCATGCCTGTGCGAATAAATTATTAGCTTACCGCGACAGTATTTACCCGCAATTTGCTACGCATAATGCTTACACTGCAGCCACTATTATTGAGTTAGCGGGCGACAAAACGGATGATTTAGAATTTCAATGTCTGCACGGTATGGGTGATTCGCTTTATGATCAGGTCGTTTCTAAAGAAAATATTCAATGTCGTATTTATGCGCCGGTTGGTCATCATGAAGACTTACTTGCTTATTTAGTACGTCGTTTATTGGAAAACGGTGCGAACTCTTCTTTTGTTAATGCGATAGTTGATAACAGTAAACCGGTTGAGTCTTTATTAGAAGATCCTGTTGAAAAAACTCAGCGTTTAAAGCGTAAGTACAATAATCAGATCACGTTGCCAATTGCTATGTTCGGCGAAGAACGTGAGAACTCGAAAGGCATGGATTTAACAGACATTAACAAAATTACGCCGT
The DNA here is from genome assembly GCA_013216005.1 of Alteromonadaceae bacterium. Lineage (GTDB taxonomy): Bacteria > Pseudomonadota > Gammaproteobacteria > Enterobacterales > Alteromonadaceae > JABSOI01. Next base: position 2,952 of record JABSOJ010000116.1, read on the forward strand.
TAAAAGTGAGTCTGGATAAATGGTTTGAAGATAATATATTAAGTGAAACCGATGTGCCAAAAGGCACAAAAGCGGTGAGAAATCCGGCGGATCACAGTGAAATTATTGGTTTTCATCAACCTCATAATACCGAAGATATGCAGGCCATTATCGATAAAGCTGAAAAAGCTTTCCTGGGTGATTCTACACAAAAGGGCTGGTCACAAACGCCTGTTGCAGATCGTGCTGCTTTGTTAAACCGTACCGCTGATATTCTTGAACGTCATACCGATGAATTAGTGGCTTTATGTATTAAAGAAGCGGGTAAAGTGGCTCAAGATGGTATTGATGAAGTACGTGAAGCGGTTGATTTTTGTCGTTACTACGCGGCTCGTGCGATTGAATTAGCGCAAGACGAAAGATTAGAACCCCGTGGTGTTATTTTATGTATTAGCCCGTGGAACTTCCCGTTAGCTATATTCTTAGGGCAAGTAGCCGCGGCAATAGCAACGGGTAATACGGTTATTGCAAAACCTGCTGAGCAAACAGGTTTAATTGCTTTGCGCACTATTGAGTTAATGAAATCGGTCGGTATGCCTGAAAATGTTGTTCAGCCGGTAATTGCCCGTGGTAGTCAGGTTGGCAGTGTTATTATTCCTGATAGCCGTATTCAAACAGTAATGTTTACCGGGTCTACTGAAACAGGTACGCATATTTCACAGACATTGGCAGAGCGTAAGGGTGATCAAGTACCATTTATTGCTGAAACTGGTGGTCAAAATTGTATGGTGGTTGACTCTACTGCTTTGCCAGAGCAAGTGGTTGACGATGTTATTTCATCAGGTTTTCAAAGTGCCGGACAACGTTGTTCAGCTTTGCGTGTTTTGTTTGTTCAGGAAGATATTGCAGATAAAGTTATTAGCATGATACAAGGCGCATTGGCTGAATTACATGTTGGCAATCCTGATATGTTATCTACCGATGTTGGTCCGGTAATTGACGCAAAAGCATTAAAAGCGTTGAATGAACATGCCGAATATATGGAAACTCACGGTAAGTTGTTGTTTAAGTGCGATGTGTCTTTACCTGAAGATATGTCGGAAGAAATGTTGAAAGACGCGAATAGCAACAAAGGTCATTACTTTTTTGCGCCGCGTTTATATGAAATTGATGATATCAGTGTATTAGCCAAAGAAGTTTTTGGTCCATGTGTGCATGTTGTGCGTTTTAAAGCAGGTGAAGTTGAAGCGGTTGTTGATAAAATAAATAGCACAGGTTTTGGTTTAACTATGGGCATTCATACCCGTATTGAACACAGAGCAGAGCAATTAGCCAAGCTTTCAAAAGCCGGTAATATTTACATTAACCGTAATATGATTGGTGCTGTTGTTGGTGTTCAGCCATTTGGCGGGCGCGGACTTTCCGGTACGGGTCCTAAAGCGGGTGGTCCGAATTACTTAACCCGTTTGGTGAAAGAAAAATCGACTCCGGCTAAATGTAACCCAGAGTTAGTTGTTGCATTAACCAGTGACAGTCAATCACAGCGTGAAGCGGCAAACTTTTTAGAGCACGCAGCTAAAGCGGAAAAACAGTGGCGTTTAAGTGAACTTCATACCCGTGTTTCTTGCGTACGTCAGTTATTAGCTAAATTGGCTCATGTTGAAATTGTTGAAGATTTGGCGGATGACTTAAACCTGACCCTGGCTGATGCGCGTTCGCAGTTAATTGCGATTGAAAAGCGACTGAAATCACCAAAAGTATTGCCGGGGCCTACGGGTGAATCAAACATCATTTATTTAGAAAATCGCGGTACGGTTATTTGTTTCGCTGATAAAGATGTTAGTTTCCACTTTTGGGCATTATCAATTGTTACGGCTTTAGCAACAGGTAATACCGTTATTACGGTAGTGTCAGATTTATTTTATGAAGAAGCATTAGCCTTCAGAGATAAGTTTATTGCGACAGGCGCTGCAAAAGGTGTTTTACAAGTAGCTAAACTTGCTCATTTAGAAGCTATGCTTGCGCATCCTGTATTAGCGGGTGTGGTGGTTGACAGTGCTTGTCAGCGCCGTGCTTACATGGCTGAAAAATTAGCTCAGCGTCAGGGCGCTATTTTACCTGTGATCAGTTCTGAATATATGGATAATCTTATTCAGCGCTTGTTAACCGAAAAAACCATCAGCATAGATACCACCGCTTCAGGCGGGAATACATCTTTAATGACCTTGGTTGAAGAAGAGTAAATAAAGGTCAATATTTTTGCCGTAGGATGGGTTAGCCGCAGGCGTAACCCATCAATTTATTGATTCTATTGTTTAAATAATTGTATGCGCCACAAAATGATGGGTTACGCCTTTGGCTAACCCATCCTACAACTGACAAAAATAGGCTCTGTCCATAACATTGTTGTCCCTTTTTTTTATTTTTGCTAAAGGCTTATATAACAAGCTCTCCAGCGATTTTTTAGTCGATTTTTCAAAAGACATTAAAAATTTGTAAATCAATGAATTACCGTAGTAACAACAGAGTGAAGGAACAGAGCTCAAAAATATGTACATCAACTTTATAAAGCCTACCGCGTAGGATGGGTTAGGCGCAGGCGTAACCCATCAATTTATTGATTTTATTGTTTAAATAATTGTATGCGGCACAAAATGATGGGTTACGCCGTTGGCTAACCCATTCTACAACTGACAAAAAAAGTACATCAACTTTATAAAGTCTACCGCGTAGGATGGGTTAGCCGCAGGCGTAACCCATCAATTTATTGATTTTATTGCATAAATAATTGTATGCGGCACAAAATGATGGGTTACGCCTTTGGCTAACCCATCCTACAACTTATTAGCAACATTTAAGTACAACATAGTCAATATCATTGGGTTATCTTAACTGGCAGAAGCCAATTTATTTAATCTCTGATTGATTTACTTTAAAAAAAATAAATGAGCACTTTATGTGTTCATTTTTTTACCTTTTTTCTACTAAATTCTTCGTACACCATAAAGTTTCTCCTTGCATACTTAAAAGCTCTGCCAAAATGATAATCGACCCGTTTGAATACGTATGCATAGCCGTAGAAAGAGTGAATACGTATGCAGTGTGTATTCAACCATTGTCGACCTCTTTATATTAAGATAATCCGTTTTGTATGTCGGTTACTAAAACAAAACGTACTTAATATAACGTCATCACATATCTGCCCGGGAGTCTGGGTAAATAAATAAATAAATAAAACAACATGGATGAACTGGGGGAGAGAAAAACATGAGAAATTTCAAGCCAAGCAAAGTTACTTTAGCATTAGTATCAAGTGGTTTAATCGCACTAAGCACTTCATCATTTGCTGCACAAGCTGCAGACGGTGATAAAAAAGCCAAAGAAAAAGAAATTGAAGTCATTAATGTAACAGGCATGCGCGGTAGTTTAGCGTTATCGCAAGCAATAAAAATGAGTTCAAGTTCAGTTGTTGAAGCTGTAAGTGCTGAAGACATCGGTAAATTACCTGATGCTAGTATTGCTGAATCTATTGCTCGCTTACCGGGTATTACTGCACAACGTTTAGACGGTCGTGCAAATGTAATATCTATTCGTGGTTTAGCACCTGATTTTACAACGGCTACTTTAAATGGTCGTGAACAAGTTACTGTTGGTGATAACCGTGGAGTTGAATTTGATCAATATCCTTCAGAGTTGTTAAGTGGCGTTATAGTTTATAAAACACCTGATGCTTCACTTATGGCACAAGCCATTGGTGGTACGGTTGATATGCAGACAATCCGTCCTTTAACTCATGGCAAAAGAGATATTGCTATAAGTGCACGCTTTGAAAAGAATGATTTAGGCGCGTTGAATGCAGGCTCAACCGATACTGGTCATAGATTCAGTGTTTCTTATATTGATCAATTTGCTGATGACACTATTGGTGTTGCTATCGGTATTGCGTCAATGTCTTCTCCAAACCAGGAAGAACGCTGGAATTCCTGGGGTTATCCAAACCATAATTACGATAATGAAGCGCCGTTAATTTTAGGTGGTGCCAAACCTTATGTTCGTTCAAGTGAATTAGAACGTACAGGTATCATGGGTGTGTTGGAATATCAGCCTAATGATAAAATACACACAATAGTTGATGCTTATTATTCTGATTTTAAAGATACACAAATTTTACGTGGTATCGAAATTCCGGGTCAATGGGGAACAGGTTGGGCTGCAGATTCTATTGACGCATATGAATGGTCAGATGGTTTAGTGACTAGCGGACAAATCAATGGTGTTCGTGGACAGATCCGTAACGATTTGAATATCCGTGATTCAGAAATTATTTCTCTAGGTGTGAACACCAAATATGTATTAGATGATAAATGGACATTAGTTGCTGATTTAAGTTATTCAAAAGCTGAACGTACCGATTTTGGTATGGAAAGCTACAGTGGTAGTGGCCGTGGTAATGGTGTAGGTGTTGCCGATGATATTGCTTTTGAAATGGCGGGTGACGGCGGCGCGTTGTTTTCTCCACAGTTAGATTATTCTGATACTGATATTTTTAAACTTGGTGGCGCATTAAGCTGGGGTAATTCAGTTGTAAACTCTGATGGCCAGGATGGTTTTATCAATACACCTAGCATTGATGATGAGCTTAGTGCTATTCGTTTAAGTGCAGAATACACAATAGATTCAGATATTATCAGTAGTGTTGAGTTTGGTGTTAATTATTCAGAGCGTCAAAAAAGTAAAATTGATACGGGTATTTATTTACGTCTTAAAGATTATCCAAATATGGTTGACGTACCAAGCGAATATTTATTATCGCCAACGTCTTTAGAATTTATTGGCATGGGCAATATGCTCAGTTATGACACTTATGGTTTATACAAAAGTGGCATTTATAACGAATTTAGTCAAGGCCAGACAGATCTTGGTCGTGTTAAAGGTAGCTGGGACATCACTGAAAAAGTTAGCATACTTTACGCACAGGCTAATGTAGACACGGAATTATTCGACATACCAGTGTCAGGTAACTTTGGTGTGCAGATAGTTGGTAGTGATCAAAGTTCATTGGGTAACAGAGCTTCATTAAATGAAGAGGGCAACGTGGTTGTTACACAATTTACTGCGGGTAAGAAATATACTGAAGTATTGCCAAGCCTTAATTTAAGTTTTGAAATTGCTGATGAGCAAAAGATCCGTATTGGTGTGGCACGTACTTTGGCCAGAACACGCATGGATAAAATGAATGCTAACATTAGCTTTAGCTACGACCCGGGTAAAGCGGGCAGTAATGATCTTAATCAGTCTCCGTGGAGCGGTGAAGCAGGTAACCCTGAATTACGTCCTTGGTTAGCTAAGCAATATGATATCAGCTATGAAAACTACTTAAGTGATGCGGGTTATTTCTCTGTTGCCGGTTTTTATAAAGATTTGGAAACCTATGTTTATGAACAATCTATTGCGATAGATTTCAGCGGTGTACAAGTCGCTGGTCCTGATCCTGTATTACACCAAGGTCTATTTTCAGGTCCTGCTAATGGTGATGGTGGTAAAATTCACGGTATTGAAGCAACGTTATCTTTAAATGGTTCTATTGTTGATGAAAAATATGCTGGTTTTGGTGTGATCATCAGTGGTGGTATTACCGACAGTGAAGTACGTGAATCAGCAGACAGTGATCCAATTGATTTACCGGGTCTTTCTAAGAAAGTGCTTAATGCGACCGTTTATTATGAAAACGGTGGTTTCCAGTCTCGTATTAGTTCACGTTACCGTTCAGATTTCTTGGGTGAAATCTCAGGTTTAAGTTTAAGCAGAGAATTACATTTTGTGAAAGCTGAGTTAGTTATTGATGCACAAATTGGATTTGACTTCTCAGAGTCTGATTTTAAGTCGCTTGATGGTTTAAGTGTTCAGTTTCAGGTTAATAACTTAACAGATGAACCATTCACTACTTTTTCACATAGTGACTCACGTCAAGTACGTGACTTCCAACGTTATGGACGTAACTTTATGCTTGGCATGAACTATAAGTTTTAATCTTTTATAAGTAAGTTTGTTAGCACTTTTGTAATAAAAGAATGAAACCCCTGTGAATATTTCTCAGGGGTTTTTTATTTTATATTCAATTGTGTACGGATTGTAGAGGTTGTAGGATTGTAGGATGGGTTAGCCCCGGGCGTAACCCATCATGTGATTTTGCAGCGCTTAATTATTTGAACTCTTGTGTAATGAACCGGTGTTTGTTGATGGGTTACGCCTTCGGCTAACCCATCCTACGGATTTCTCTAATATTCAGGTAGTGAATATTTCTCAGGGGTTTTTTATTCAATTTTGCAGAGATTGTAGAGGTTGCAGGTGTTGTAGGATGGGTTAGCCAGAGGCGTAACCCATCATTTTATTTGATAGCATCTCAACCCTTCAGGTAGAACTATTTAAGGTAAAACAATGAATGATAATCAAATTAAAGACATCGTAATTGTTGGTGGTGGTTCTTCCGGTTGGATGGCCGCTGCTATGTTGGCTAAAACTCTGGGTAAAGGACGTCAGATAACGTTAATTGAATCTGAATCTATCGGCATTCTTGGTGTTGGCGAGGCGACCATTCCACCTATTCGGCTTTTCAATAATGCGCTGGGCATTAACGAAGTTGATTTTATCCGTCATACTCAGGCGACCTTCAAATTAGGTATTCAATTTGAAAACTGGGGCGCTCAGGGTGAAAGTTATATGCATGCCTTTGGTGATATTGGCCGGGGTTTAGGCTTTACCAGTTTTCATCATTATTGGCTGCAAGCTCAAAAAATGGGCAACAGCTCTGGTTTTTGGGACTATTCACTTAATTATCAGGCGGCAAAAGCCAACAAATTTACCAAAATGGAACAAATTGCCGGTACGCCTTTATCGGGTATTGCGTATGCCTACCATTTTGATGCGGTGCTCTATGCTGATTTTTTAAGAAAGTTCAGTGAGCAACTTGGTGTGAAACGTATTGAAGGTAAGGTGGTTGAAACCAATTTACAAGCATCAACTGGTGCTGTTGATGATGGTTTTATTCGTTCGGTAACTTTGGAAAATGGTGAACATGTTACGGGTGATTTATTTATTGATTGTACTGGTTTTTCTGCGCTGTTAATTGAAAAGGCACTGAAAACAGGTTTTACCGACTGGTCACACTGGTTACCGATGGATCGGGCAATTGCCGTACCGACAGAATCGAATGGTGAACTTATCCCTTATACCCGTTCAATTGCGCACAAAGCTGGCTGGCAATGGCAAATTCCGTTGCAGCACCGTGTTGGAAATGGTCATGTTTATTGCAGTAAATACACCAGTGACGAAGAAGCGAAACAAACATTATTGAATAATCTTAGCGGTAAAATGTTGGCTGAACCCCGCATGTTTAAGTTCACTACCGGAATGCGTAAGAAGTTATGGAATAAAAATTGTGTAGCGATTGGCTTGTCTTCTGGTTTTCTGGAACCGCTGGAATCAACCGCCTTACATTTAGTGCAGGCAAGCATTACCCGATTGATTATATTGTTTCCTGATAAGCAGTTTCATCAAGCAGATGTTGACGAATTTAACCGTCAGTCGACGGTAGATTATGAAAAAATACGTGATTTTATTATTTTACATTATCGGGCAACTAAACGTGATGATTCAGCGTTTTGGCAAGCTTGTCAAAAATTGGAAATACCTGAATCTTTGCAACAAAAAATTGATTTGTTTAAATCTCATGGACGAATATTTCGTGAGCAAAATGAACTGTTCAGTGAAGCGGCATGGCAACAAGTTATGCTTGGTCAGGGTTTGATGCCAAAATCAGTTCATCCTGTGACAGAGCAATTGTCACGTGAGCAACTTGAAGAGTTTTTGAATAACCTGACGTCAATTATTAATAAAACGGTCGGTAATATGCCTGATCATGGAGATTTTATTGCTAAACATTGTGCTTCTTGAATTATAAAATAGTGGCTCTGTTCCATAACATTGTTGTTACCACGGTAATTTATTGATTTACATGTTTTAAGTCCATTTTTAAAAAATGA
>JABSOJ010000117.1 GCA_013216005.1 Alteromonadaceae bacterium
TTAAATCTTCGTTTTGAATTAATCGCTACAGCCCATGTGTAGCAATGGCTATTGACTTTTCGTTCGGGCACTATTTATGTAAACGGTTTCTTTAGTCTCTTATTTAAGTGACCAACTCATCACTCTTACTTGACGACCAGGCACTAATAACCGCCTTAACCAGAGTTGCTAATGGAATAGCGAAAAACACGCCCCAAAAGCCCCACAAACCACCAAATAAAATTACCGCGACAATGATAGTAACAGGATGCAAATTAACGGCTTCAGAAAACAGTAATGGTACTAATAGATTACCGTCTAACGCTTGAATAATGGCATAAGCCAACATTAAGTAACCAAATTCAGCTTGTGTTCCCCATTGAAATAACGCCACTAAAGCTACTGGAATAGTAACTATTGTTGCTCCTACATAAGGTACTAAAACCGAAAGTCCGACCAAAACACCCAGTAAAACGGCATAATTTAAACCAAGAAAAATAAAGGTTATTGTTGATACTCCGCCAATAATGAGTATTTCAATGACCTTACCTCGAATATAATTCATGATTTGCTGATTCATTTCTTTACCAACTTGCGAGGCCATTCTTCTTTCTTTGGGTAAATATTGACTCAAATTTTCGATCAGTTCATCTTTATCTTTTAAAAAGAAAAAAATCATTAACGGCACTAAAATCAGGTAAATCATTAACGCAACCAGATCTGAAATGGAATTTAATGACGCAGTTAACGCCAACTGCCCCCATTCCAGTAATTTTTCTTTTACCGAGGCGATTAACGTTTCTATTTGTTCAGCTTTAATAATGTCTGGATATGTTTCGGGCAGAGTCAATAAATAGATTTGCCCTTTAGAAATCATTGTTGGCACTTCTTGTAATAAATTACTGCTTTGTTGCCAAATAACAGGTGTTAAACCTAAAAACCCCAACAAAGATAAGCCGATAAAACCAATCATTACTGTAACAATTGCAGTAGTGCGGGAAAATCCATGCAACATTAACTTATTTACAGGTAAATCTAATAAGAAAGCCAGTGCAATAGCAACAAATACCGGCATTAATAAATGACTGAAAAAATATATAAATAAAAATGTACTAATCAAAATAACCATCAAGGTTACGGCATGTGGATCAGAAAATTTGCGTTTGTACCAATCAGCAAAAAGGATAACCATAATACTCACTTATTTGTTTTTAATGTGTAATTCAACAATTGAATCATTTAGTTGCTTCAAAGAATATTCGTATCCCTGCTTTGTCAGTAAAGCCGGAATATCTTTTTTAGATCCTTTATCAGCAATAAGCAGACGACAAGAATCATTTGCTTGCATTTTTTTTAAAATTACTCGTAATTTAACTAACGGCAGAGGACATCTTTCCTTTGTCGCATCATATTCGTATAACATAGGAGCTGGGTTAAAAGAATAGTGTTTTTTAATTATCATATTTGCGACAATCGATTACAATCAAGTTATAGTATTTTTTACTAAAAAACTATATTAATAAGAAGAGATAGGAATAATAGGCTCTGTTCCATAATACTGTTGTCCCTCGATGAATCCCCTATTTTTAAAGGGTTAGGCGATAAATTGGTTTTTTAACGAGAATTAGTCACAGAGTCCTAGATATAAGGGTTGAGTTTAATTCCATTTGAAGGGACAACAATTATCTACAACAGAGCCGAATAATAAGAGATTTATATGAGTGTACGACCAGACTATCCTGAGCTTAAAGAAATAAATGCCTATAAAAAAGAGTTGAATTGGGGCGAAGTTCCAACTATTTACCACATGCTTGCCACCTCAGTTGGCGAATTAGATGGTATTCTGACGCACGGTTTTGATAGTGGTTACAAACACATACTAGATCCACAGACGTGGAATTTATCTTTGTTAGGTGGTAGCCGAGATGTCGCTGGCAATATAGAAGTAAAAAATAAGCCACAAATTATGCTTCAGCATGTATATGATGACACAACCTATGAATTACATTGTTACCCTGTAGTTAATGGCGAACGTTTTGACGGTGCCGCAAAAGGCGATGCCATGTGCCCTTTTGTTATTTGGCAACCTGCAACTATGCGGATGCTATTTAGAATAAATAATCTTACGTCTTTCATGATGTATAACTTTCAGCGTGGTGATGAAGCGGATCTTGAGCTAATTAAATTTACTCATTTTAAAGTACAAAAATTAATTTCAATATTAAGGGAATCTTTTGACATTATTGAAACCAAAGGATACAGCATTGCAGATTTTTATTTAGAAATACGTCGAAGACATAAGTAAACTTAAACTACTGCATCAATTAATAAAGTGAATAAACCAACGGACTAACAATTTGTTTAAACTAAAGCCTTTTGTCATAGCATCATTATTGCCTACTGTTTTAGCTACTGTTTTAGCTACCCCTTTAGCTACGGCTCAAGAGCAGAATAAAAACAAACTTCCTGAAATTGGAACGGCTGGTTTTAGCACATTATCTATAGATAAAGAACGCCTGATTGGTCATGCAATGATGCGTCAAGTCCGCGCATCCCAACCTGTTATTAATGATCCTGTACTCAATGAATATATTAATGATCTTGGCAACAAATTGGTTAAAAATGCCGAAGATGTAAATTATGCTTTTGAATTTTTCTTTATTAACAGTACCGAATTAAATGCTTTTGCTTTTTTTGGTGGTCACATTGCCATTCATAGCGGTTTATTAACCACCGCAGCAAATGAAAGTGAGTTAGCTGCAGTTATTGCTCACGAAATTTCACATGTAACTCAGCGGCACCTGGCAAGACGATTAGAAGCACAGAACAACGCACGAACCCTTACTACTGCAGGAATGATTTCAAGTATTTTACTTACCTTAGTCAATCCCACTGTTGGCATGGCGGCATTAAGTACCACTATGGCTGCAACACAACAAAATAATATTAATTATACAAGGGGTAATGAAAAAGAAGCTGATCGGGTTGGTATAAAACTGCTGGCTAATAGTGGTTTTGATCCCATGGGGGCTCCCAATTTTTTTAGGACCTTAGCTAATAAGTTTCGTTATACTAGCAAACCCCCCGCAATGTTGTTAACTCACCCATTGCCAGACTCCCGCATTTCTGATGCCAGAGTTAGAGCACAAAACTTACCTCAAAGAGCTATTCAACCACAATTACAATTTGAGCTGGCAAAAGCACGTATAACTGCCAGATATGAAGGTAACCCTAGTGACAATGTCATTATTTTCAAAAACAAAGTAAAAAAACTTAATTACAATTTAAAACCTGCTGCACAATATGGCCTGGCATTATCATACTTTGAAAATAAAGAGTTTGAGGCTGCTAAAAAGTTACTGGAATTACTTCACAAAAATGATGAGAATAATTTATTCTATGTTGATACTCTGTCGGATGTTTATATTCAAACGAAGGACTTTACGCAAGCCATAGAAATGTTGTCTAAATTGAATTTACTCATGCCAAATAATCAGGTTGTCACATTAAACTATGCCAATGTTTTGTATGAAGCAAAAAAATACCAACAGGCGGAGATTCTATTACAAGACTTTTTACTCGTTAAGCGTGGAAATTTCCTTGCTTATGACCTACTGACTTCTGTATATCGCAAACAAAACAAAACCGCCCTAATGCACACAGCAAAAGCTGAAGTACTTGCATTACATGGTGCTTACACTAAAGCAATTGATGAATTACATTCAGGTTATAATTTTGCTAAAAAATTACCTTTAGTAAAAAAACGAATTAAGGGTAGAATAGTACAATTTCAAGCACAAGCAGATAAATTAAAACGCTTATAATTCCAAGTGCCGGCCAAAATAAATTGTCCCGGTGCCTTTAATTGCAAATACATCCATGAACATTTATTAACACATACATTGATTAAACAAGAGAGTATTTACCCATGTTAACCATTTTCCATAATCCCCGATGTTCTAAAAGCAGGCAAACTTTAGCCTTGATTGAAGAAAACAAAGCCCCGGTAACAATTGTCGAATATCTAAAAACACCGCTAAATAAAGATGAAATACAATCTTTGCTTACGCTTATGTCAAAAGAGCCAATTGAGATGATGCGTACCAAAGAAGCTGAATTTATTGAACAAGACTTGAAAGAAGCTAATAACGAAAAATTAATTGAAGCGATGGTAAATACCCCTAAATTAATTGAACGCCCTATTGTTTCAGACGGCATAAAAGCAATTATTGGCCGACCTCCTGAAAATGTTTTATCACTATTAAAATAAACATAAGTATTAACGAATAAAATATGACTAACAAAAGAATGTTTACCACACCAACATTAAAGACTATTACTTTAGCCAGCTACTTTTCTTTACTCGTCTACATGCCAATTTGGTTAATAGTGATCAACCCTTCTGAAGGTTTATCACCGATTTTATCATTGATCATGTTTACCTTGCCTTTATTATTTCCAATGAGAGGTTTAATCAAAGGTAATCCATTCACCTATGCCTGGACTAACTTCATTATTATGATTTATTTCCTGCATAGCTTAACAACGTTATGGGTTTCAGCTGAAGATTTGCTTTGGGCGAGTATTGAATTAATATTAGTGAGTATCATGTTTCTCAGCGGTACTTATTATGCTAAATACAAAGGGCAAGAACTAGGTTTAAGTATTCGAAAGAAAAAAGAAGACAAAGAAGATAAAAAATAGTAACAAAGCCTATTTAAAATTTGTTGATGGGTTACGCCTCTGGCTAACCCATTATACGGCGCGGTGCCTTATAAAATGGGTATTAATTTGCCAGAAGTATATCTTTGATAAAGGGAATAGTAATTTTACGCTGTTCTCTTATTGAAGCTTTGTCTAATTTATCCAGTGAATTAATCAAACTGCCCATATCTCTGCTTAAGCGGTTAAGTAAGAACTTTGCCACATCATCATTCAAAACAACGCCACGTTGTCGGGCGCGGTATTGTAATGCGATAAGTTTTTCATCATCGTCAAGTGCTTTAAGTTGTTCGGTGTAACCCCAAGTCATTCTGGAAACTAAGTCAGGCAATGTAATACCGAGTTGAAGAGCACTTTGATCACCGGTAATAATTAAACGTTTATTGTGTTCCATCACCCGGTTATACAAATCAAACACCGCTTGCTGCCATTGAACATTTCCGGCAATAAGTTGAAGATCGTCCAGACAAATCAAATCAATTTGCTCTAAACCGTCAAGTACTTCCACAGATAACTGAGTCAACTCAGAAAAAGACAAACATAAAGACGTTTTACCTAATGTTTCTGCGTAAGCGCAGCTAGCGTGTAATAAATGAGATTTACCAACACCACTAATGCCAAAAAGATAAAAACCATTAGGTTGGTCAATTTCTTCATTCGAAGGATGAATGAATTTTTGCAACTGAACTAAAACACCTTTTTCGCTTTCACTTTGAAAACTTTCAAATGTTTCATCATCAGGCAATTGCACGGCAAGGGCCAATTGAGCTACTTGCTTCATTTATTACCCCAATAAAATACTGGTACCGCATCAAGTTCAGCCACGGCAAGTGGATCAATATATTGCCTTAATTGTTTACTCAGTTTTAAAGAGGCAAGCAAAGCTTTTTGAGAACCAATAAGTGTCAGATCAAACCTCCAATGACTACCATTTGCGCTGACTAATTTAACCGCTTGAACTGAGGATAATTGTTCTAAAAATGACGATACCTTTAAATAAGTCGGCAGTGAATCAATATTCGCAACATCAATTAAAAGATCATTCTCTGTCGTTGTAAAAAGCGCATATTCTTGATAAATAACTTGAGTTATATCGGCTAATGCTTGCTCTAGCAAATGCTGGCGATCCTGCCCTTGATACAATTCACCGTATTGCTGCACTTGTTGCTGTGCTTGCCCACTGGTAGAAATCAAAGACCAATCTAAAGCATAATTATTTTGAGCACATAATGGCTGACAATTTTCCTGTTCCACCAATTTGGGTAATAAACTACTGTTAGATATTCTTATTATAACTATTGCCTCGGCCAGATAACGTTGAGAAGCCAATTGTACCTGCTGAGAAAATCTCCCCCAAAGTTCGGCGGTATTTATTTGAGTTAAATCGGTCAAGTCCATTAAAGGCATCATCAGGGGTAGTCCTCGATATTTTGAGAATTGCTTGGCAAATGCTGGTAACTGAGATATTGATGAATCAGATAACACATTTCTGGTCAATCCCTGTTCTTCAACAATCCATAATAGAATCTGAGGCCGTAAACGTCCCCATAAAGGTAAATTAGCTTGCAAGAATAAATCATTGATTTTAGCTTCATCGAAAGTTACCGCCAATAGTATTTTATTATCCACACGCTCATAACGATATTGAGCCATATAACTTTTATAATTTTTCAGGGCTTTGTTAAACACTTTACGTGCGCTTTCTGATACTTGAGTAACAGATTCCTGTCCCCCTACTTTAACAAGCACGAGTCTCATCGCTTTCTTTAAAGCTTTATTTCTTTCATTGTTCGATTGAGAAGATACAGGTACTTTTGCCACATACAAATCAGTCACTTCAACACCAAATGCTGAAGACACCGAAAATAATGCATAAAAACACAAATTAAATAGTAAGAAAACTTTAAACATCTGGGATAAACAAATCAATTTCATGAACGAGATCTTATCATAATGTTATTGATTTTAATCATCTAGTAAAAATAATTTATTATAAATATTTTATCCTTGCCACTGCGCTGATAGAATATGCGCTTTTATATATCCAGACAACTTGAAAATGTAGGATTTTACAAGTCCGGAGACTGCTGTTTTCAAGGCATTTTGGTATAAACCATAAATATTTGATTCTAAATTTAATTGAGGTTTCACAGTGAGCGAACAAAAACACTCTTTAAGCTACAAAGATGCAGGCGTTGATATTGATGCAGGTAATGCCCTTGTTGAAAATATTAAAGGTGCAGTAAAACGTACAACACGTCCAGAAGTTATGGGTGGCTTAGGTGGTTTTGGCTCGGTATGTCAATTACCTACAGGTTATAAAGAACCTGTACTAGTTGCCGGCACTGATGGTGTAGGTACTAAATTACGCTTAGCGATTGATTTAAACAGGCATGATACCGTTGGTATCGACTTAGTTGCTATGTGTGTGAATGATCTTATTGTACAAGGTGCAGAGCCTTTATTCTTTTTAGATTATTACGCAACCGCTAAATTAGATGTTGATGTCGCTTCATCAGTTGTTTCTGGTATTGCAGATGGCTGTGTATTGGCAGGTTGTGCATTAGTTGGTGGCGAAACCGCTGAAATGCCAGGCATGTACCATGCTGGGGATTACGATATTGCTGGTTTTTGTGTGGGTATCGCTGAAAAGTCACGCTTGATTGATGGCACCAAAGTTGCCGCTGGCGATCAATTAATTGCTCTGGGCGCTTCTGGTCCTCATTCAAATGGTTTTTCTTTAATTCGTAAAGTTTTAGAAATAAACAATACCGATACCACTGAGTTACTTGATGGTAAAACCATTGCTGATCACTTATTAGAACCAACTAAAATTTACGTTAAATCTGTATTAGCGTTACTTAAAGACGTTGACGTACATGCGTTATCGCACATTACCGGTGGCGGTTTTTGGGAAAATATCCCACGCGTACTACCAGAAAGTGCTCAGGCTATCGTGAATGAAAGTAGCTGGCAATGGCCTGAAATTTTCAACTGGTTAAAAGATAACGGCAACATCAGCATTCATGAAATGTACCGTACATTTAACTGTGGTGTCGGCATGATCATCGTAGTTCCAGCAGATAAAGTTACTCAAAGTATCGACATTCTTAAAGCTCACGGTGAAAATGCCTGGCATATTGGCGCAATAGCCGATAAAAAAGAGAACGAAGAACAAGTCATAATTACTAAATAACTAAATTACTAAATAGTGTTCATCCCAAAACGGATATCACCTGCGGACAACCCGTTCAGGGAAAAACAGTAAATAATAGGCTCTGTTCCATAACATTGTTGTTACCACGGTAATTTATTGATTTACATGTTTTAAGTGCATTTTAAAAAATCGACTTAAAGATCACTGGAAAGCATGTAATAAAAGGCCTGTAGCAAAAATCAAAATAAGGGACAACAATAATATGGAACAGAGCCAAATAATAACATTTCAAATGAGCTTTTTAACAGAAAGCTCTTTTAAAAATAATTGAACTAAGGATTAATTAATAATGCGCAGTCGAATACTCGTATTAATTTCTGGCAATGGGTCGAATTTGCAGGCAATTATTAATGCCTGCAAATCTGAAAATTACCCTGGTGAAGTTGTTGCTGTTATTTCTAACAAAGCTGATGTTTATGGTTTGACCCGTGCGCAAGAAGCAAATATTGATGCACAAGTCTTATCTCATCAGTCTTTTGATTCAAGAGAAAATTACGATCAAGCTTTAATGAAACTTATTGATGGTTATCAACCTGATCTGATTGTACTTGCCGGATTTATGCGAATATTAACGCCAGCATTTGTACAAAAATATCATGAAAAATTATTGAACATTCACCCGTCTTTGTTGCCCAAGTACCAAGGATTAAATACTCACCAGCGTGCAATTGATGCCGGTGATACCGAACATGGTGTTAGTGTACATTTTGTAACAGAAGAACTTGATGGTGGACCTGTAATATTGCAAGCCAAAGTGCCAATATTTAAAGGTGATATTGCTGATGAACTTGCCGCCAGAGTACATGAGCAAGAGCACAGAATATATCCACTGGTTGTAAAGTGGTTTTGTCAACAACGTTTAGTTATGAAGAATGAAGCGGCTTTATTTGATGGTAATTTACTACCAGCTTCAGGATATGCTAGCGAAGAATATAATTATATGTAAATATTAACTATTGAATATATTATACCCGTGTCACTTTGCACGGGTATGAAAATATATAGGAATCTTATGCTTAACATATTATGTCGCTATACTTTTAATATTGCTTTAATCGCTCAAAGCCTTATTTTTTTATCTGATAAAGCCTTTGCTAATGAAATCAATATTGATAAAAATCTCGCTGACCAAACAACCAGCCAAGAACAAAAAACCACAAAAAAAGTAAAAGCTTTTACTGCAAAATATTCCCTACTACGTAAATCTGATCCTGTCGGCACTGCCGTACGGCATTTAGAGTATTTAGATAATGGCCAGGCAAATTTCAGTTACCACACAAATATTGAATGGCTTATTTTTTCAGATGAAAGAAAAGAAAGCTCGTTGGTATCTGTTGATGGTAACAAAATTGTTCCTATTCAATATAGTTATAAACGTGAAGGAACAGGCCGGGACAAACATTACAAATGGCAATATAATGCAAAAAAACATACCGCCTATAATGTAAAAAAACAAAAAACCATTGAGGCAGATTTCTCTCTTAATCTTCAAGACCCGCTCAGCTATCATTTACAACACCGCATTAATATGATCAACAATCCCACACAAAAACATTTTGTTTATCCGGTAATTAAAACATCCGGTACGATTAAAAACTATGTTTATGAATATGATGGTGAAGAAGAATTAATGTTGCCTTACGGAATAGTAAAAACCATCCGTTTGAAAAGAGAAGTCATCGAAAAGAAACGAATTACCTACGCCTGGTTTGCACCTGAGCTAAATTATTTATTAGTTAAACTCTATCAAAGTAAAAAGGGTGTTGAACAATTTGAAGCGCAGCTTACGTCGTTAGAGACAGAATAAGAAAAACTAAACTGGAAAACCTTGGATCTATTGACTTTTCAACAGATCCTTGTGGCTGTTTTTAATGCTCATGTTTTTTACTTCTCAGGTTGTTTACTTCTCAGATAATATACCTATTAGCATAAATAATCGGTATATTCCTTAACAATACCTTTACTTAAATTCAGCACCTTCACTTAAATTCACTACCATCACTTAAAATTAGAAGCGATAGACTCGCCAAAACGAAATAATTGCCACTGGCCCGGTTGCATTTTTTGCCAAACTTCATCGTCTGTCAACGGGCGTGTTGCAACAACAGTTACAATATCTTTATCTGTGGTTTCTGTTTTGAAATCCACCATTATTTCTGCATCAATAAGATTTGCTTTACCAAAGGGCGCCCGTCGGGTGATCCAATGCAAGTTATTGGAACAATAAGCAAAAATACATTCACCGTTAGAAATAATTAAATTAAAAACACCTAATTGGTGAATTCGCTCACTTAATTTAGCAACAAAACGAAATAATGTAACTTCATCCGGCTCTTGATCAGCAAATTGATAATGTAATTGATCAAGTAACCAACAAAAAGCATGTTCACTGTCAGTAGTTCCAATTGGGATATGCGCTTTAACGGGTAATTCTTTGTGAAAGTCTGCTAATTGCCCATTATGAGCATAGGTCCAATTCCGACCCCACATTTGACGGGTAAAAGGATGAGTGTTTTCTAAACAGACTTTCCCTGAATTAGCTTGACGAATATGACAAATAACCGCTTCACTTTTAATGGGATATTCGGTAACTAAATGGGCAATTGGCGAATGCGCACTTGGCAAAGGATCTTTAAAGCTCCGACATCCCTTTCCCTCATAAAAAGTTATTCCCCAACCGTCTCTGTGTGGTCCGGTATTGCCACCTCTTTGCATTAAGCCGCTGAAGCTAAAACAAATATCTGTCGGTACATTGGCACTCATCGCCAATAATTCACACATAAAATAAAAATCCCAATAAACATTATGCTATAACTATAACAGTAATATTTTTTTTCAATAAATTTTAATTCAACCTTTTAACTTACTATGTAGAGTAGGCCGCAGGCTTCGCATAGCTTATCCAACGGCCCCTCTTCGATTCCGTGCATGAGGTTTTCCCTCA
>JABSOJ010000118.1 GCA_013216005.1 Alteromonadaceae bacterium
TAATTACGCATCGTATACTTTTTACACTAAAATCGTATAAAAAACATATATATTTTATTAGGTGCGGAATGTCAGTTGGATTAATTAACTTGCCATTTTAAGCGGTTTAAATTTCCAATAACTGCGTTGCTCTCAATCCCAATAGCCTGCTATTGCTCAATCGAACGCCTTGCTCTTGAAAATTTATCCTCACTTAATTCTGTCAACTTAATTAATCCAATTGGTATAAGTTTCAACCAAAAAAAATACAATACAGGTATTACTACCCATATTGTATTTTAATGTTAATAATACTCTTTTAATGAATAATATTAGCGTAGTACAATTACTTCATTTTGTGCCAAGTTAAAAGTGGCTTGTCCACCGCTTAGAGAAACTACATCCCCGCCCAATACGTTTGTGTAAGAACCATCTGCCAAACCTAGGGCAGAAACAGTAATGGTAGTTGCTGAACCTTTATTTACAGCAACAACAACAGTGTCTGACCCTTCTTTACGTTCAAACACTAAAATATCATTGTTCAGCCATTTTTGTTGATATGAACCAGTAGCAACCGCCGGACTATTTTTTCTCAGAGCAGCCAAAGAACTGATCATTTTGAAAGCTGTAGTAGTTTCCGAAAATGAGGGTATTGCTTCTCTGTTATAGGGATCATGTCCAACTTCGCCATCACCATTTGCAGTAAATTCAGCAGTGTTTTGTTCCGTACCGTAATAAATAGTCGGAATTCCCGGTAATGTCATCACTAACGCCATACCAAGGTTTTGTCTTTCATTTGCAAACGCTTGTGAATACCCTTTACCTTGACGACTACGATTTACTATCCCTGTAGTTTGTAAATAAACACTGGTGCGTGTCGCATCATGGTTATCAAGAAATATTGGCTGCCAATCTTCTTGGTTATTCATAGCCCCTGCTCGGCTTGCAATATGAGCATTTAAATTAATCATTGATATATTATCTGCAATAACATTTTCAATGTTGTCCCGTAAATTAAAATCGAGTAACTCTGAACCTCTTCCTTCATTAAGGAAAGCCATAGAATTAGCGTCGGAGGCGCCAGCATCCATCCACTCACCAAAAATATAAACATCAGGATTAATATTTCTCATTTCAGTAGTAAAACGACTGATAAAGTTAGGCTCAATATGCTTAATAGCATCTATACGAAAAGCATCAACACCATGAGCTAACCATTTTTTAGCTGCTTCAATAAGGTAAGTATCAGAAGGGGTATTACTATCTACACCGTGATTAAAATCAGTTAAATTAAATAAAGTTTTGTTACGATATGCCCAAGGGTCAGCCCACTCAGCACCACAATATGTTTCCTGATTGTCATCATAACAATCCCCTATAGCACCATTTTGATGAAACCAAATAGTATTAGCTTCATTAGCTTGAAATACACCTTCTTTATAAACTGCACCAAACTCATACTTATCATTCTGACTACTATGATTCGGGGCAAAATCTAACACAAGTTTCATACCTCGTGCTTCCATAGCTGCATCTAATTGATCAACTAATTCCCAATTACCAAAATGTTCGTCTACTTCATAAAAGTCTCGACCCCAATATCCGTGATAAGCACCAGCATTGGAAGAATTATCAACATTATCATTTAAGGGTGTTACCCAAATAGCGGTAATACCAAGGTTTTGCAGATAATCAAGTTTGTTGATAAGACCTTGAATATCCCCTCCCCAGTATTTTTTCCATTCATTTATATCACCACTTCCACCAACACTTGACGTTGCATTTACATTGTTGCCATTATCATTTGAGGTATCACCATTAGAGAATCGATCGAGAAAAACAAAATACATTGTGCGATTTCTAAAATCTGTCGCTGTAGAAGCTGTACAGTTCACACCCAAACCATCTTCAACCGTTTTCAAAGAATCTGTAGTTCCATCAACTACGATACGGGAAAAACCTAATGCAACCGACTTATCTTCAGTTGGAAAAACATCACTTCCCCAAGCACCATTTTTGTCAATTTTAAATCTTGGACCACCATTGGCGTCACCACCAGTAAATTGGACACAAATTTCGTAATCTGTCGTAGTACCAACCTGTGTTAATAGTGTCCCTTCCACCCAACCATTGAAAGTACCTCTTAAATGATATTTCGGACCATTATTACTTCCGTGCGTGCTGGAAGGTAGAATTGCCCAATTTTTAGAGTCTGTATAAAATTCAATATCCCAGGTTCCCGCAGCTACAGAAATATTACCCCCATTTTGTCCACCAACACCATAGTTTTCAGTCCAGTCACCAAAGCGGTCAAATTTGATTTCACCATTTGAGGTGATCACTACATCGTCAGCCAATACCGTATTATTGCCAATATCAGCCATCTGTTCAGCAACCCAGCCATTATGGGTGCCTCGAATAAACCATTCCGAATGTGCTTGAAAGGCAAGCGTAGAACCCGCTGCCAATAACAGTAATAATTTTTTCATATTCAATCCTATTTTATTAATTGTTTTTTACTTTTTTGGGGTAAAAAAGTTGCTAATAAAAGAGGCAATTAATTTTAAAATCGCCCCTGCTTCCATCAAGGCGGTAGCAAAAAACTATATAAAAACCGGAGTACTTCATCATAGATTCTGAAGTTATAACATAGAAGATAATTCTGATAACCAGCGTTCTGGTTAATGCAATAAAGCGACGATGGACAGTCACTCCCCCTAAAATTTACACTACAAAATTTAGGCTCATTCAAGCCTAATTTGAAGTTCATCCCTGAATATCTACATACCTGACCGTTTACATACTATTAAAACTGAATACCTTTACAATAAACTGCATACGTATTCATAAAATTAAGCGTGTGCTACGTACCATTGATTCTAGCGCCTGGACATTGACCTTTTAACTATAAAAACTTCATCCTACATGGATTTCATTAGGGTTTATCAATGTATACGATACATTTAATTAAAGTTAAATAAGCGTAAATTGCATTTGTAAACAATAATATAATAAATGGCTGCTATTGCTATTTTACAGCCACGAAGTAATGATGTTTTTTACTTAAGAGTAAAATAAACAGCATCCGCTATACGGGGAGCATGCTGATTTGCATCACTGAAACTCCATCTTGAAGGTTGATCAACGATATGACGATAATCACCACCTTCATCTTTGTCCCAGGTTGTTACGAACACTGAAATATCTTGCCAACTGTTAACGCCTAACCTCTTTCCCTGATAAGTCAGTTTAATTTCTTTTAATTCATAATTAACTTCAATTTCCGGCGTATAGTTAATAATTGCACCTTCTTGAGTAGCTGTTGAATCGTTTGCACCAAACACGTAATTTCCCCACCCAAAAGCTGAATGGGCCAAATCCCACTTTCCATTTTTCGGCATTTTGGCATGTAACAGGGGCAGATCCCTTTTACCTGTAACTGCATTATGGTCAAAATAAAGTGTGAATGCTAAATGATCAAAACCATTTTGCGGTGCCCAGGCTCTGGAGATATCACACATTTTCAACGTTAATTCCAGCGTATCCCCTCCGGCTTTAGCTTGTACAGATTCGATATCTAAATAACAATTGCCTTGTTGATAGCCAGGTTTTATATAAGTGCCGCTTAAGCCTTTGTCATCACCCATTTTATCTTTAGCGTAGGCCGACGATGAAACTATAGTAGAAATCATTTTATAGTTAAGCTTTTTTGAAACCTGTTGTTTATCTGACCAATAAATTTCCACAAAATGATGATGACTTCCTAATCCATCAATTGGCAATTGAACCGACCATTTCCCCTGACTGTCTGAAACAAATTTTTTCCCCTGTTCAATATTACCGTCGATAATTCTCAGTAATTCAGCATTTGCCGTAGATGCAGTACCACTGATACTTGCTGACTTAACATTGTAAAATTCAGAGGGTATGGGATTAACAATTATATCTTGCACGATTTTACTGTTTAATGGAGCCGATTTACTTATACCGCTAAAAATCAGCACTGAACGCGCAGGCATAAGCATGGTCAACGTCCCGTCAGCAGCTAGAGGTAGTTTTGCATTTTTATTGGTATTGCTATTGCTATTGCTATCAGTAAGTGTATTAACATTTTCGGTGAGTAAAATTTCCGGTTCATTATTTCCCCAAAAGCTAGTAGGTAATCGGCTTAATAAAGCCTTTTCATCAGCACTATTAAAAATTACATAGGCCTCTTTACCTTCATATTCACGTTTGTAAGCAAGTATGCCCGGAGCCGATTCATTATCCTGCAAAAATTCAATGCTACCACGGCTGAATGCTTTGTCGTTCTGTCTGATATACGTTAATTTTTTAATAAAACGATACATCTCAGAGCCTTGGTTAAATTGATCTTGTTCAGAACCATAACCACCGGCAAACATAGTCTGCCGCATTAAAGTGTGCGCTTGCTCATCACCTTGGTAAATTGCAGGAATACCGGGGATCGACATCAAAAAAGCGTAAGCCTGTTTCAAACCACTTATTGTGCCGCTAGCCAAAAATCTTTCAACATCATGGTTATCAATAAAATTAACCGCTTTGTAGGGGTCTTTATACCATTTCATGCCAGCTTTAACACGATACGATAAATATGACGTTGGACGCCCACCGGCAAATACCTGCTTAATATCGCTATAAACAGGAAAACCAATAGGTGCAGCCATACGAGGAGTTTCTTTATTTCCCAGATAGGCGCTTATCTTCTGCTCGGCACTGTCAGTGTATGGAGGGGACATTTCAAAAACTTCACCAAAGGTTAAAAAATCTTTTCTTCCTGTTGATTTTGCAATATTAAGAATGCCGTCTTCACTGTGGAGAAAATCTTCATAAAACTCTTTTTCGACATATTTTGCGGTATCAATTCTAAAAGCATCAACGCCCGCTTGTTTGATCCAATAACCAAAAGAGTCTTTTAAAAAATCCCTTACCCGTGGATTTTTCGTATTCATATCGTCAAGACCCGCAATTTGAAACGTAGTTTCTTGCTTATGCGAAGTGACATCAAGTATCGCCGGGGTCCAGTTAAAAATATCGCTTAACTTATGCTCGGGATTGTTTACATCATTCAAATTCAATGGGAACTGACTTGCCGTTACCGTAGGGATAGAACCCGTATTTAGCTTGAAATTTTTAGCGACATCCTGCTCATCGTACTCACCATCATAGTAAAAAAAGTTACCCGTATGATTTACCACTACATCCTGAATTAAATACATGTTTCTGGCGTGCAGACCTCGTGACAAATTTTGGTAATCTTCAAGCGTGCCATAATGCTCATCGACAGACTTGAAATCCCTCGCCCAATATCCGTGATATCCCCAATATTGAGCAATAGGATCCCACCATTGGTTTGCGACATGCGGTGTTGTCCAAACTGCCGTAACACCTAAATTTGCAAGATAGTCCAACTTATCAATAACACCTTGTAAATCACCACCATTGTATTTACTTTTAGCACCGGGTTCGTAAACTCCAACACCTTGATCACTGTTACTGATGTCGCCCTCATTAAATCGATCTATCATTAACAAATATATGATTTGATCTTGCCACTGTGGCGAAGAAACGTGAAGTTTGCCTTGCTTTGTTTCAGTTGATTTAGTTGATTCAGTATATTGTTTAGCAACAGCCTCTGTTGAGTGTTGGCTTAACCTTTGTTCCAGCTGGTGTTCATCGTATTTGATATTCTGGTTGTTACAGGCAAATAACAAAGATGTTATCGCCAAAGTTAGGGCATTTTTTTTATTTATTAACATTACTTCCAAGTCCTAAACATAATAAAAACGCCCTGAAAAAATCAGAACGATTGTAAGATTTATAATATATTGGGCACCAATCAAACCGGGTAACAGTTCATATTTGTGTATTATCATGTTTAAGTTGATACAGTCCAGAGCCTGTATAGGTTTGAACTCATGTAAATTAACAGAAAACATTGTTGAACTGTAACCCTAATTTAGCCTATATGGTCAGTGCCATATATTGCTATTAAATTGATGGGTTACGCCTTTGGCTAACCCATCCTACAAAACTTAAACGAAAGCTAAGTCGAATAAAATAAGATCATTTCTTAAATATCAGTTCTACAGGGGTTCCGTCAAAATTAATTTCAACCGTTAATGTTTTAGATTTTGCATCAAATAAGCTGTTTAACTTCTTTTTACCTTGATAAGCCTGATCAAAACTTACGGCATTGTGCACAACAATTTTCAATTGTTTGTCATGTTTAAGCTTAGTGCGTGATCCTTGAAGATTTATGCTAAAACTTGCCCCGTGTCGATTAGCTTCTGCATTAAAATCAAGCAAAGTAAACTTTCCTTTCTGATAGTCTTTGCTCAATCCGTCATCCTGATAAAGCTGAAAATTTGATTTAGCAACAGTCGGGTCAAACCAATAATGAATGAGGAGTTCATTTCCCGTATATTCACGGGTATTAAGCATTTTTGGTGCTTGGGGAATAATAGCTCCACCCTTTACCAATACTGGTATATTGCGTTTTACAACAGGCAGCTTTTGCTTGCCAGCCTGATATTTTTTGTCATTCCAATAATCGAACCATGTTCCTTTTGGTAAGGTATATTCAATTTCCGTTATCTCAGGTTCCGTTACTGGTAAAACCAATAAGTTTGGTCCCCAGAAAAAAGCATCTGTCTCCAGTAGGTTATTGTCCTGTTGGTTATTGGCGAGTAGGTTATTGGCCAGTAACCTATTATCCAAAAGAGAGGGGTCTTCCTGCTCATTTTCGAAAAAAGTAGGTCGCATGAACGGAGTACCTTTCGTATGGTTCTGATACGCCAGGCTGTAGTTATAAGGAAGCAATTGATATCGCCAACTTAAGGCTTCTCGAATTAATGACGCGACTTCTTCACCATGGAAAATAGGCTCAGGTGCTGTTTGTTCTTGAGAATGAGGTCTAAAAACAGGTTGAAAGGTACCAAATTGAAGCCAGCGAACATAAAGCTCCGGGTCAAAGTTATCTGTTGCCGTAAACCCACCTAGATCTGAATGGGTATAGCCTAAACCCAGAAGCCCCATTTGTAACGAAAGCTCCACCTGAGATTTCAAAGCAGCCCACGAACGGCCAACATCACCTGTCCAGGGGATCAGACCATATCGCTGACTACCTGCGAATCCGGAACGCATCATTATAAATGGTCGTTTATTGATATTGGCTGCTGAGTGTCCGTTAAATAGCGTTTTTGCCCACTGATGACCATAAACATTATGAACTTCATCTGCAGATGCAGTTTGTTTCGACTGACTGATTTGATGAACAATTTCTTGCGGGTGTACCTCTGGCTCCCCTAGATCTCCCCAGAACCCGGCAACCCCCCAATCGAGTTGTTTTTGATAAAATGACCAAAACCATTTTTGGCCCTTCTGTGAAAAAACGTCTACAAGCGAAGTATTGCCAAAATAAAAATCAAAGGTTACCGGTTTGCCTAATTTATCATTTGAAAATGCCCCAGCATCTGCACCTGATTGCCAGTTATTTGAGGTTGTTAAAATAAAAGGTTCACTGATTAAAATGGTATTGACCCCCAAATTATCAAAATCTTTTATCATTTGTTCGCCGTTTGGAAAGGTTTTCCTGTCCCAATCAAGATCACCCATAAAACCTTTCATATCAGAGCCAAACCAGTAAAGATCAAATATAATGGCGTCAAGAGGCATTTTTTGGCGCTGATATTCAGCAACAACATCCCTTGCTTGCGCCTCACTTCTGTAACCAAATCGTGATGCTATATTTCCGAAAGCCCAAATAGGCGGCAAAGGTTGCTTACCTGTAACGGTTGTATATTGATTAACTAAAGATACATAAGAATCAGACATTGACACTAAATAGGCTGTACGTCCGCCAATAGCATTAAATTGAAGTATATCTTTTTCTGTTGCGCCTAAATCCAGACTTCCTCTGGCACTGTTATCAAACATCAAAATATATTTTGAACTCGACATTAATCCAGGCAAGCTGTAATTCATTTGAGGTGCATGATCTTCGTAGCCATAATGAGCTTTATTATAAAGTGGTAATTTTTTTCCACGCCTGTCCATACCTAAAACACGTTGCCCGCCAGCAAACAATTTTTCTTTATCGTTTAACTTGAAACGAAAACCTATGGTTTTTGATTGTTCTGACGTTTCTTGTTCAAAACTGTTTTCTTCAAAATAACCTTGCTCTTCTGCAAGCAAAAGTTTTCCATAATGATAAAACGAAAGTTTGAGGGGAGACTTTTGAATAATCACCGTTGAACTATCACTAAAAAAACTTAAAGAATGATCTCGATCAACAAACTTTGTCAACGAGTTAGCTTGAAGGTTTTCATCAATTAAATAACTTGGTAATTGTTTAGTCTTATTCAACAGATAGTGAACATAAACACTGTCGTTTGTCAGGTATTCAACCGAAATTTTTCCTTCATCGGTAGTAAGTACAATTTTATTGTCCTGATGTTTAAAACTTTCAAGTACAGCGGCAAATATGGGTGCACTGAAACTACTTAGTAAGCTTATCGCTAAAATCAGTTTGATGTATAAATTCACTATAAAAAATAACTCCGTATTAGGGTAAATCGCTTAAGGTCTTCTATTATTAATGCTCAACGATTGATTAAAGAGCTTGATTAAGCGTAGCAGGCTCTCTTTATCTTGCTTGATAAAATATAACCTGCATAAAAGCAATAAAACCAGTGCACTGAGAAGTGAATACGTATGCAGATAATATAAAACGGGTGAATACGTATGTAGGCTCTTGTATGTAGTTCATTTAGATTAATAAGATACAACTCAATATCAAACACTTAAATCATAGAAAAACATTACTATGATGGTCATATTTCCTTCAGAACCTGACTTGAAGAACGAATGTGGCAACCACTTGAAATAGGAAAATTTAACCATGAAATTAAATCGAATATTGGCAGTAATTTCAGCCAATACTATTTTATCTTTATCACTTTTAGGGTGCGCTACAAATTCTGAAACCCCAACGGTTAGCTCAAACACGCTTCAGCAAGAAGCTAAAAAAGAAAGTAAGGAAAAAATAGAACAATTTTATGGCACTTTAAACCCATACGCAGCTGAATCGGTATATTTCCTATTAACCGACAGATTTGTTGATGGAGACAAAAGCAACAATCAAGAAACACAAGGCGGTGAATTTCCAAGTTTCAACCGTTCACTAAAAGGGCCAGACGGACTGCATGCCAATGTTGGTTACATGGGTGGTGATTTCAAAGGTGTACTCAACAACGCCGAATACATCAAAAACATGGGGTTTACCTCTGTTTGGCTTACACCCATTTATGATAACCCTGATCAAGCTTTCAGTGGTGGTGAAGAAGTTACATTTGGCGCATATTACAAAGATGGCGGGAAAACAGGTTATCACGGATATTGGGGCGTTAATTTTTACGAAGTAGATGAACACCTGCCTTCCAAAGACTTATCTTTCGCCGATTTCACCAGGCAATTAAAAGAAAAACATGATTTGAATTTCGTCTTAGACATCGTCGCTAATCACGGCTCCCCTTCCTACACTATGCCAAAAGATCAGCCCCAATTTGGCGAGATTTATGATGAAAAAGGTGTACTGATTGCAGATCATCAAAATATCCATCCTGAAAAACTAGATCCGGCCAATCCGTTACATGCATTTTTCAACACACATACAGGCCTTGCTCAACTGTCAGATATCAATGAAAATAACGAAGCTGTGCTGGATTATTTTGAAGGTGCTTACCTTAAATGGATAGATCAGGGAGTCCATGCCCTGCGTGTTGATACCATTAAAGAAATGCCCCACACTTTCTGGAAAAAACTTTTCGACAGAATACGCATTCATCACCCTGACATTTTCATGTTTGGCGAAAGTTATTCTTACGATGCTAAATTTTTAGCCGAGCACACACGCCCGGAAAATGGTGGTGCCAGTATACTTGATTTCCCCGGTAGAAAGGCCATCACCAGTGTGTTTGAAAATCCTGACAGCGATTACAACGCTATCCTGTCGTATTTACATTTAGACGACGGGGTTTACCAAAATCCCTATGAATTAATGACCTTTTACGATAACCACGATATGGAAAGAATGAACGCCACCGACGAAGGATTCATTGATGCCAACAATTGGTTATTTACTTCACGCGGGATCCCTGTGATTTATTATGGCTCTGAAGTAAATTTCATGACGGGTAAACCTGAACATCAGGGAAATAGAAATTACTTTGGTCAGGAAAGGATTGAAAAAGCAAAAACGCATATCATCCAAAAAGAATTAACCCGAATAGCTAACATAAGAAAAAATTCAATCGCTTTGCAACGTGGTTTACAAATAAATCTTGAATTTAAAGGTGATCAGGCAAGTTTCTACCGTGTTTATCAAGACGGTGATAACAGTCAAACCGCTTTAGTACTGTTAAATAAAGGAAACGCAGACAAAGAATTTAACATCAAGCACTTGCTTAGCAAAGGTGAATGGTCTGATGCCATCAGTGGTGAAAAATTTACCGTAAGCAGCGATAAATTATCGTTCACAACGAATGTTAAACCACATGGAATAAAAGTATTATTGCACAATAGTCGAGTGAACAACCCTGAACTAATAGATAAGTTAGTTGAGCATCAAAGCAAGCTTCTTTAAGAATTAAAAATCCCCGCAGCAAGCTGTCTCGCTAAGGCTCGCCTTTCACTTCGTGAAAGCGGGGTATTAATCCTCCCGT
>JABSOJ010000119.1 GCA_013216005.1 Alteromonadaceae bacterium
GAATTATAACGTTAACTAAGTTCGCTTTGCTGACGTTAGCTACTGGTTGTTCTTTAGGTCAACTGATAGCCATAAGCCGACATTAGCTTTTGTTCATCCTTGATCATATTTAGAAGAATATTAGCCAAGAATTTATCATCGGCTGAGAGACGGGTTTAAGCTCAATACAGTCGGTCATCACTGCTAAAATTTGTATTTCTACAATAACATCTTGTATTGTAGTTTCACAAACAATTGGTGTAGCCACGGGCTGTTTTGAGCGATCAACAGCCGTTCCACCGTTGACTAATAATGTCCTCAAAGTGCATTGCTGGCGTTAGGGATTGAAATATTAATGCCTTCATATTGTCGATAATCTGAAAGTAACATGCACTGTATTTAAGTGCTCAGTTGTTCTACGAGATTAACTGGTGAACACAACGTTTTCCTGACATTAATCATGAATGCTTTGATATTTTTTAAATGAATGACTTTTTCCAAATATATATTGATGACTTATACAGTGAGAAATATATTCTTCAATTCTCTCGTTACTCCTTCTGTATAGAATGTTTACCATAATTTTACTATTTTTATGGTTAAAATCCTTGTGTAGAATAAGCATCACATAATTTGTTTGATTGTTTATGACAAGTGCCATATGCTGAACTTATTTTATACGATTTACTTCGTAGTGAGTTGCTATTAGCCATAAAATAAAGAGTCAGCTTCTAACAATAATAAATATGATAAGGAATAAAATGTCAACAATTTTGAAATCACTATTATTTACATTATATGTAATCTCAAGTGCAAGCCAAGCAACTGAATTCACCTTAACGACAAAACAAGGCTTTCAACTTAAAGCCGATTATTATCAGCCTCAACAAGCTGAAAAAAAAGCGGTTATTCTACTGCATCAATGCAATTACAATCGGACTATGTATGACGATATAGGTAAAGAACTTAGTTCACTTGGTATACATGCGCTTAGTATGGACTTTCGTGGCTTTGGTGAAAGTATTAGCGAAGAATTCGATAGAAAAAAATTAAGCGAGCTACCACGTAATGAAAGAGGAAAAGCTTTTAGAGCCATTAGAGAATATTGGCCAGAGGATGTTCAGTTGGCTTATGATTTTCTTCGCAACAAAGTAGGTGATGAAGGTTTGATAGGTGTGGTCGGTGCTAGTTGTGGTGGTCGCCAGGCGAAAATTGTTGCAGAAAACAACCCAATTGATGCTATCAGTTTTTTTTCATCTGCTATGACAAATGGAGATGGAGCTATTGAAAAATACAAAGAAAAGTTTAGTAAAATTCCAACTTTATTCATTTCGGCTGAACAAGATGCCACTTATAAATTTACTCAAAAAGGTTTTGCTTTAAATGAAAACATAAAGACCAAATTTATTTCCTATAAAGGCAAAATACATGGTCACCCTCTACTTACTCTAGATACGAGACTTGGAAGAACAATGGCTGTTTGGTTTGATAATATATTAGTTAAATGACAATAAAGAAAGCAGTCAAAATACAGGGTTGTTTTAAGATGTTCAAGTTCATAAACTCACTGAGATAATTCGCAAGGCGCTGAGGACTGGATTGACTGTTCAATTCATGCAACTCTGAGCGTCGATCAGTATTGAAGCCTTAAAACCTTACCATCGCAGTTTTCAGCTTCTTTTTAGCAAAAAGCCGAACTTTTAAGACTGTTCTTGGTAAATATGAAATGTCAGCAAAGTGGCTGAATGACGGTTAATGGCACTCAAAGGCCTGACAGCGTTTACAATGGACGCAATAATTAACGTAATGCTGTGGACTAATTCTGTAACCTCCGAACGTCCGGTTTCGTATCTAAGTAGTCATTATATTGGATGATTTTAGACAATAAATTAAGACCGCTTTGTGGTAAAAGCGACGCTTCTTATAACTCGCTTTCGCCCCCAAACCGCCTTAGAAGTATTAAATTAATGTTCCGATAGATGATCCGAAAGTTGACCTTCATCTTCTGGGAGAATTTATGTCTTCTGTGTACTTTCAAGTGCGTTTCCTATGGTGATTTTCATTTGGATTTTTGAAATTTTTGAGAAAGAAATGTCCGAGGATTGGATCATACTATCGTGCCTGCATATACATTAATCCGATCTACGATCCAAAAGGATTAAATGAAACCTAAAATTACATTGAAAATTTAAAAGAACGCATCAAACAAGTTATTGTTTAAATTTACGTTATTTCATTTGTGTGAATAAGGCTTCAGTTAATGCTAAAGCCTTATACATTTTATTTAAATAAACCACTATTCTTTCGAGCAGATGGATGGCTAATCATGCCTATCTGTTCTGATGTAAATCTAACTTCTCCAAGACCCTTTTCATCAGAATATGAGCCCTTAAAATAGCGACTATTACGAACGACCATTTTTCTATAAACCCTACAGCTAATCAACTTAACATCTACTCAATGAACATCCATATACAAGTTCATCTACAGATTTGATTTTTTTGGCTGTTTAAAAATTTAATATAAACAAGTCTTACCAACATCTTTTACTTACTTATTAGCAATGTTTCTTTACGATATTGGCTGGGGGAGAGTGTTTCTCTTTTAGAGAAGGCGTTATAAAAAGCAGATTTAGAATTAAAACCCGCTTCCATCGCAATATCGATAATAGCGCGTGCAGGATAATCAATTAACAATCGTTTTGCTTGTTCAATACGAAAATTATTCACATAATCATAAAAACAAACAGCCCCTACCTTATTTAAAGCCGCTGAAACCTCGTGGGTTGTTACACCGAGGTATTGACTAATATCGGTGAGAGTTAGTCCATTGGTTAAGTAGTATTTTTTGTCATCCATCTGAGCGGATAAGTCACGATAAAGATCTTTCAAATAGGGCTCGACAATATCTTCACAACCCGTTTTATCTTGCTCATTTTCTGCTGTGGCGGCAGAACTATCCGCCAAGGAAAGTTGCACCGAAGTATCAGGATAAATCAGCAGAAAAACCGATGCCAAAGTAACAACATAATGAATATTAAAGTCGTTTCCTACCGGTGATATTATGAGCTGCACTGCTGGCCAAAATGTCACATACAATGCAATACCAAGCATAAAAAATACCCAGCCCCGAGCCCAGCTTAAATTATGATGTTCGAGATTTGACACAACAGCTTTGGCGTCACCCAAATATGAACGGATCGCCCGCAATGAAAAAAGGATATAAGGCAATAAAGTCGCCAAATAAAGTAGAATAAAACACTGTTGTAAAATCTGATCATACTGCCCAGTAAAAAACATTTCTGACAAGATAGAAATGACAAAAAACAAAATAAAGGGAATAAAATGTAATGATTTTTTATAAAAACTAGAATTTTCAACCAACATGGCCGAGATATAACAATAAGTGAGCGGTCCTAAAAGTAGATTACAAGCCGTTAACAGTATATTAGAACCAATGAATAATTCGTCAACAACGCTATTGCTAACAAAAAATTCATCGATCAACATCGCACCGAAAATTAGAAATAATGTTATTATGTAACGATTTGCTTTTTGGGTATTTAAGCCAACTGGCTGCAAGGTAACCCGTACAGCACATATAACAAATAAGCACGCTCCAATGATATGCGGTAATGAACCAACTGAGATAATCATAGATTTCAATATATTAACTACTTTTAAATACGACGGAATTTTGACTTTAATTAACGAACTAAAAACGCGTCGGATTTTTTCCTATTTATAGTCAGCAATAATACCCCATAAAAGGCCAAAGGTGAGCAAATAATAATGACACCTATCGTGTCGGTAAAAGATTGCGCTGAAGATGAATGTGGTGCACTAGTTAAAAAACTCATAAGGTTAATGCCAATATGAATGAATATTAACGGAATCAAAGATTTGGTTTTTATATAACAAGCGGCAAAACCGATACCAATAAATGTAGCGTAGATAACCTGCCCCATAATAGCGCCAATTTCGTCTGGTTTTTCAAAAATATTGAGTAAATGGACTACACCAAATATCAATGAAGATACGATAACTGCTTTTAATTCTACGTTATTTTTATTCGCACTCTGATAAAAATTGATTAATAAGGCTATCACTAATCCCCTACATAGTAATTCCTCCAATACACCGGTAAAAATGGTTGAAAGCACACCTGCCGTTAGTATTTCAAGGCTATAGGGATACCATTCGCCAAGATTAAGAAATATGTACGCTGCTGGTAATATGAACAAATAAGCTCTGTTTAAGCCATCTCTAGACAGCCAATGTATTTTTGACCACATTTTTAATTTACTGGTCGCTACTATGACAAAAATCACACCAAAAGAGTTTTCTCCCAGATTTTGGTAAATAGAATTATCGGTAAACTGTGCGGTAAAGTAACTGCCAACGCGTTGGAAAAACATACCAAATGTATACAACAAGACAACTATAGTTATTGGTGACTGAATTTTAAAATTCATGGTAACTCCTTTTTCAAATGAGCCGTCAGTTTGGCTAACTAGGCGAATGAAGGCGTCCTTTTAGCCAATAGAGACATCCATTTAGTTAAAAAGACTGCATTCGGCTATTGATTGCTGCTGGTTAATATTAATATCTATGACACAGGAGGCTGGCTACAGTGCCAGTAATGTTGATAGAATTCGCTCGCTCAGCTGAATTATAAACCGCTGTTATAGCGCAATTGCATATCTAATTCTTGCAGTTTTACCGGCACGATGAAGTGGAAATGTTGTTAGACGATATCAAAGATGAGTAAATATAGTCGCCAAGTTGCGTGCTAATAAGGCGACTATAATCACCTAGGTCAAATGATGGGATTTAATGTAAGTGCAATTGAGAAATGGTAAGGTCAGCAGTAGTGTTACCATTGTAGTGCCATGGCTTTGTTTAATATTAGATCTTCTTCAGCGAAAAAATTGAACATTTTATAATGTGACATCGCATCATAGTCAATAGCATAATCCGGCACAATACCCCTACCTTCTGGCGTTGTAGCGTAACTAAACGCGTTAGCAGTGGGGTAATGGTAAATTTGGTCACTAAGAGATAATACCCAGCCATTACTGGTATGCTTTTGCAAAACGTCAGAAAGAGCCCCAGCAGTAGCTTCTCCTACCAAGCGAACATTAGGCAGCTGCGACATAGTTAATGCAAAACTATCACCGGCACTAACCGTATGCTGGCTGATCAAAACGACAACGTTGCCCTCATAGTGATTCAGATGTGGTTCTAACCATATCGACAGGGCTTTTGACCAGAGAGGAGTGTCAATCGACCCGCCAATACGCGTCTGCTTACTAAATACCAGCCGCGCTTTATCGGTGAAGTAACTAGCGATCTGCATTTGTATCTTGTCATATCCGCCCAAATTATTACGGACATCGATAATGATCTTAGTTAAGTGGTGGGCAGTAGCAATTGCTATAACCGTCTTCATCCATCTTTCTACAGCGATTTTTTGTAATTCGAAATCATCTAAAGTAACTTTGACAGATTTATCCGAATGGTAGTCAATCATCGAATTTAATAACAGGTAACCAGTGTCCTGATTTTTTAATTTTCCGAACAATGAATATATTCCCCACATCGCACCTTTATTAACTATTGGCGTAAAGGCGTCGTGATCAAAACGCTCGCTCAAGTAACCGCTAAGAGGATTAGTCAGCACTGCTTTACTGCGCCGATATCCCTTATTGGCTGGGGATTTATATTTCCATTCTAAAGCAAGTGGGTCGGCAGTAAGTACAACATGAGGATCACCGTTGATCTGCTGCCCCTCGACAATGCGGTCATTAAATGTCTCTTGTAATATTTTTGCAAACAAGGCAAATAATTTTTTACCGTTTTTAGTGGCTAGCGCCTGCTGGCGATAGTTAAGATATACTTGCTGCCAATCTTTTTGAGATATGCCTCGATAAGACATAAAGGCATAGTTTTCATTAATATTGTTCCAAAACAGGTCGAAATCCAAACCTGGTTTATGACTGTAACTGCTGTTCATTGTGATTGGTGTGGTGCAACTCTTTGGCAACCTTTGTGCACGCAACATTGATTTTGGCATAAGATCACCTGGTAAATCATAAGTGATCTCATTATCCCCATGCTGGTGGAACTCGCTGGCATCACTCGGTACCGACAATTCGATTTCACCTTGAAGATCTTTGTTCTTTATAAGTAAACAAGTCGGTGCACTAGCAACAAATTTGTCCCCCTGAGATATCTCAAAATATGAAATACCCGTACTGGAAATATCAATAAACACATCACCGGATAGCGTTTTCCAAACACCAGTAAGACTGTGATCATAGCCATTGCTATTTTCTTGCGCATGCAGGCTAGGATGGCCCGTTAAGGATGTTAGTAATAAGGTTAAATATATTAACTTACTGCTTTTCGATTTAAATGAATTTAAACTGACGATAGTTTGTAAACTTGTATTCATGATGTACTCCTTCTTAATGTCAGCACATCATGGCAAGATTTTGTAGGCTATGGGTCTTTCTACACCGTAGACGTGTCTTTTTGCTTAAAAATACGCATATTTACAAAGAAACGGTCAGTCACGGCCAACATTTAGGACTTCCCTGCTTTCACTAGACAGTTTAAGTCCATAAAGTGGATATAACTCTATCCAATAAAGTTGAAATGAATAGTCTTAAATATCAGATTACATTCCGCAAAGCGCACGAAGCGGTCTAAATTAGAGTGAATAATCTAAGGCGCAAAGTGCCCCTTAGTGAGTTAGTAATTTTCTGTCTCGCTATCGCCCCAAAGCGCCCTAGACAGTCAAAATTGAGTTTGGTGTATTTTTGATTTTTGATATACATTTTCTTATCTGAATTAAGTTAAAAATTGCCACAGCCAAGAAAGGATCTATTAAAAAATTAACGAACTCTAACGTTAACAAAGTGCGCACAGGAGAGGTAACAAAATCGCTTTACTTAAGGTCTGCTTCAAGCTCATTGCTGCCGTTGACAAACCATCTCTGGACACTAACTTTTGCCACTTTGAAGTATAAAGGTGTCATTTTCTAACTCAATATTCACTAAAATCAATCAAAACTATTGAAACAACGATAAAGAACCATATATCATTGAGTATATTAGAGGAGTATTTATTTTCATGTGGCATAAATTAACAGTAATGTTATTTTTATTAGTATTAGCTCAAACAGCTAATGCTTTGCCGATCCCTGAACCCTCAAATGATGCACCTTCACATCATGTTTATATTCCTCAAATTGAACAACAAAGCGCTTCAGCTTTTGATACTGGTGAGTCGGAAGATTTATTTAATCTACCAAGACTAAATAGGCTTAGCCCTTCTCTATTTTCTGCTGAAATACAAACAACACCAAACTATGTATTAGTCATAGAGTTTTTCAAAATCAAACTGACTGCTGGGTTGTTTAAAAATCTGGCAAACCCTCCTGTTCTTACTCAATGGTTCGAACAACTGAGTCATAACGCTAATTCATCTCGACTTTCTGGTTGGAAAGACGGCAACTTTTTATATTCATCTCGTACTACTTACCACAGTTAATTCATCAATTCTCAGTTCAGTAAAATAATAAATTCGTATTTTCTGCACTGTAAAAATAAACTATTTACCTTTTTACAATTCCGATATTAAACCATCGGTTACTTGCCGTATTTGCTATATAACAAATGAGATATCGCGATTTATGGTAGGTTTTCATTTAGAGATTTCATGATGAATTCACGTACAACTAAGCATGCAAGACATGCTAAATGGCAAAATATTGTCATTATTTTCATATTGCTATTTATGCTGGTTAGCGCATTACCAAACTTATATTCCGATAAGGTTAATATTCACCTTATAAACAACAGCATTCAAAATGAACAAATATCACCTCAAGATATTAATAATTTGTTAGCTGATCATAACCTTACTGTAGATGAAATTAAAACATCTACAGTAGGCACTTCCATTATATTGAAAAATAAAACAGACCAACACTCTATTGAGCGGGTGTTAACACAAGAGTTTGGAAATGATTTTTCGATTGAAAGTTCCATAGAAAATGATTCACCTGCATGGTTGAAGTCATTAGAGGGAAAGCCGATAAAGCTAGGCTTAGATTTAAGCGGTGGCGTGTTATTTGTGCTTGATGTCGATACCGAACGAGCATTGTTTGACAGGCTAAAGGGAATAGCCTTGGAGGTTAAGTCTTTAGCCATAGAAAACCATATTCGCTTAAGCAAAGTCGTACAGCCGAATAATCATTCAATAGTGATTGGTTATTCTTCGTCTATGCAAAGTGTTAATAAAAACTTTTTAGCAACAATTAAGAGAAATTATCCTGAATTAACGCAAAAGAGACAGGATGAAAATCAAATTACTCTGGTTTACTCCTCGCAAGAGCAAGTTAAATTTCGTCAAGAAACAATGAAGCAAACACTTAAAACAATGAGAGGCCGAATAGAGGAGTTAGGCATTACCGAAGCGGTTACCCAGAAACAAGGGAAGAATAGAATTCGAATAGAGTTACCTGGCGTACATGACCCAGAAGAAGCCAAAAGGATTATTGGTGCTACGGCTTCATTAGACTTTTATCAAATGGCTGAGCACTCAAAAGCATCTGGTATTCTCCATATGACTGACGACAATGGTCGAAAGTTAAGAATGAATAGTAAGGTAGTATTTTCGGGGAGCAGTATTAAAAATGCTCGTGCAGGTCAAGATGAAATGGGCATGCCATTAGTAAACCTAACGTTAGATAGTGTTGGTGGTAAGAAAATGTCTGCGTTC
The DNA here is from genome assembly GCA_013216005.1 of Alteromonadaceae bacterium. Classification (GTDB taxonomy): domain Bacteria; phylum Pseudomonadota; class Gammaproteobacteria; order Enterobacterales; family Alteromonadaceae; genus JABSOI01. Next base: position 8,769 of record JABSOJ010000119.1, read on the forward strand.
TCTAAGAAAAATATTGGCAAACCAATGGTGACGGTATTTTCTGAATTTTATCGCAATACCAAGGATGAAATGATTAAGAAAAGCAAAGTGATTAATGTTGCTACTATTCAACAGCACTTAGGCTCACAATTTAGTATTACCAATATGTCTAGCTCACAAGCTGCACAAGAACTAGCGTTACTGTTACGCGCAGGTTCATTAACGGCACCAGTAACGATTGTAAAGCAGCGCAGTATCGAAGCGACACTTGGCGTTGACAATATAGATAATGGTATCAAGGCACTGACCATCGGAATTTCTTTTACTTTATTATTCATGGCCTTTTGGTATCGCACGTTGGGCGTTATCGCTAATGTAGCACTGGCTTTAAATTTAGTTAGTTTACTTGGTTTAATGTCACTCCTACCAGGTGCTGTTTTAACGCTCCCAGGAATAGCTGGTTTAGTGCTTACGGTAGGTATGGCAGTTGATACTAACGTGCTTATTTTCGAAAGAATAAAAGAAGAATTGAAGCGTGGTCGCAAAGTGCTTTCTGCGATTGAAAATGGTTATAAAAGCGCATTTTCAACTATTCTAGATGCCAATATTACCACGATGATCACAGGAATAATTTTATACTCCATTGGCTATGGGCCAGTAAAAGGTTTCGCCATTATTTTATGTTTAGGAATATTAACCAGTATGTTTACTGGCGTATTCGTTTCAAAAGCATTAACCAATCTTACTATTCGTGAAAACAAGCCTCAGCTACTTGGAGTTAAATTATGAACAATCTCCCATTTAAACAAACTGAAACTTTAAGCAAGTTTCGTGTCGTCAGCTTTTACTGTGCCGCAGCGTTCGTTCTATTTTCTTTACTTGGTTTATTTAACAACGGACTTAATTTTGGTTTAGATTTTACAGGTGGATATCTAACGGAGTTCTCAATTGAAAAACCGATAACCCAGAATAAAATGGAAACGTTATTAACGTCATATTTACCTGATTCATTTCAGTTGTCTTCTGCTGAAAATGGTACGCATTGGAGCGTGCAACAAGCGGATGATGATATTAGTTTAAAAGGAAAAACATGGCTAACCGATTTTTCGGAAAAAAGCGGATTAACAATTACGCCACAAGATGCTATTTATATCGGTAGCCAAGTAGGAGAAGAGCTAATTAATCAAGGAGGGTTGGCGCTATTAGCCTCAGTGATAGTGATATTACTCTACTTATCTTTAAGGTTTGAATGGCGTCTGGCAGCAGGCTCCGTAATTGCGCTTTTTCATGACGTGAGTATCGTGCTTGGTATCTTTGCATGGTTTGATCTTTCATTTGATTTAACCATCCTCGCAAGTTTACTCGCCATCATTGGTTATTCGCTAAATGATTCAATTATCGTAGGTGACAAGATACGAGAGATAATGAAAAGAAATAAGGAAACCAATATAGACTCCATTATTAATCTCGCAATAAAAGCAACCATAGTTCGCACCTTGATAACTTCAGGAACAACGCTTGCAACGATATTATCAATATGGTTTTTTGCAGGAGAATCATTAGCTGGCTTTTCGATTGCTCTCTTTTTTGGGGTTTTAGTCGGCACGTTTTCATCTATCGCAATTTCGGCCACTGCGCCACAATTACTTGGATTAACAGCTGATTATTATCAAAGAAAAGAAGATGAGGTTTGTCAATTACCTTAATTGAACTTTAAATATTATTCCTCTTAGTTTATAAGGTATCTATGTCTCGGTAGATATCTTAACCGTCTTGTCTTCACCTATAAGTCATGCCAATACAATTACGTGAACGACCGCTTTGGTGGCAAAGCGGACTATTTATAGTGATAAATTCAAGGCTAAATTAGGACTGCTTTGTGGTAAAAGCGACGCAAGTTGTAATTCACTTTCTATCCCAAACGAGATAGAAAGTTAATTTGGTGTTAATG
>JABSOJ010000120.1 GCA_013216005.1 Alteromonadaceae bacterium
TTGAGAATAATCTTAAAGTTTAAATTATATTCACTGTTAATTTACAAAACTGTTTAATTTAGACCCGTTTGCCCTGCCTCAATGAAAATACTTCAGCACCAACAAGATAAAAATTAACAAAATTGGTATAAAGCCCAGCTTCTGGTAAACTCGCGCATCATATTTTTGGACCGCCCCCGTTCTGCCCGGAAGATGAAATTCAGTATTTCCAAACAGTGCGGTTAAATATTTTATAGAGAACAAAAATGAAAATTGGTTTGTTTTACGGATCAACAACCTGTTATACCGAAATAATTGCAGAAAAAATACAGACAATTATCGGGGCCGAATTAGTCGACATTTACAATATAAAAGAAACACCTCTGGAACTTTGTCAAGATTACGATCTTATAATTTTCGGTATTTCCACCTGGGATTATGGCCAACTTCAAGAAGATTGGGAATCATCCTGGGAAGATATCGCCAATTTAGATCTCAAGAATAAAATTATTGCGTTATACGGTATGGGTGATCAAATTGGCTATACCGAATGGTTCCAAGATGCATTAGGAATGCTACATCAGGAAATTATGCCTTTAGCCGCTAAATTCATAGGATTCTGGCCAAATAAAGGGTACGAATTTGAAGCATCTAAAGCACTGACTGAAGACAAAAGTCATTTTGTTGGTTTATCACTTGATGAAGATAATCAATACCAACAAACTGATGAACGATTATCTCAATGGTGTGAACAGATATTGGTGGAATTCGCCGAGTTATTATGTTGAGTTAATATGTTGAGCTAAAGTATTGAGTTAATGTGATGAATTAATCGGCACCAATCAAACCGGGTAACACTTCATATTTGTTTATTATCATGTTTAAGTTGATACAGCCCATAGCCTGTATAGGTTTGAACTCATGTAAATTAACAGCAAACATTGTTGAACTGTAACCCTAATTTAGCCTATATGGTCAGTGCCAATTAATCAACTGAGTAAAAAAAAGGCCAGACAGTTAGGCAAATTTTTGTACTTTCAATTCTCTGTCAAATAGTCGCCGACCCCTTTACTGGCTTTTTTACCCAAGTTACTTGAAAATGCAGGTTCTGAGCTAAGCTAATACATCAGAGCAATACGCATATAATGATTGTTCCCTTATAAAGTGTTGCACAGTTTTATGTTCCAGACAAAAACTAAGTAGTGCCCGAACGAAAAGTCAATAGCCATTGCTACACATGGGCTGTAGCGATTAATTCAAAACGAAGATTTAAGCTAATCAGTCGGTATTGATGTAGATTTAAGCGTTTTGGCCGTTTTTAGCCAAAAATAACAAAATCTTCGTTTTACAATGTTGCTTGAATACCCCGTAAAATAAGGCTTTCAGGATTTCCGTTCAGACACTAAGTACATACATCCATGTATGCAACGCAGCACTAATATACTAACTTGCTCCTTTCGGGCGTGGCGATAAACGGCTATCTCCTGCGTTATTAAAGATTAAAAGGGAACAACCATTTATAAAATTTAATGCCTTGAATATAGCCGTTTCTCTACTTGCTGAATCCTGCATTTCCAAGTGGTTTGGGTATATATTTTCAAATTGTTTACGTATATAATCCGCGCATCTGAAGTTACAAGAAAGTATCATTATATGTTTGAGCAATTTGACCTCAACTCTGAATTATTAGGCAGCATTAAAGAAATGGGGTTTAAAAAGCCAACCTCTATACAAGAATTAGTATTACCAGAGGCTATGGCTGGCAAAGACATTTTAGCTTCTGCACCTACCGGAACCGGAAAAACAGCTGCTTTTTTATTACCGGTTGCTCAGCACTTACTAGATTACCCCAGAACAAAACCGGGGTTTCCCAGAGTATTAATTCTCACACCAACCCGTGAATTAGCCCTGCAAATTGGTGACGATTGCGAAAAAATCAATTCACTGACCAAAATGAAAACAGGTGTGATCACCGGCGGCGTAAATTATGGTAGTCATTCAGATATATTAACGAGTACCACCGATGTTTTAGTTGCCACGCCAGGTCGCTTACTCGAATATATAGAAAGTGAGCAATTTGACGCCCGCGATATTGAAATTCTCATCTTAGATGAAGCAGATCGCATGCTGGACATGGGCTTTTCTGACGCTATTAACCATATTGTAGCAGAGGCCCGCTGGCGCAAACAAACAATGCTGTTTTCCGCAACATTAGAAGGTGCAGGAGTCATCAAGTTCGCCAAAGAAGTTTTAAACGAACCTGTATTTTTAGAATCTACCCCTTCAAGAAAAGAAAAAGCTAAAATTCATCAATGGATGCACTTAGCAGATAACATACAACATAAAGTAAACCTGTTAACGAATATACTTAAGCAAGACGAAGTAAAGCGAGTCGTAGTTTTTGCTAATAAACGTGAAACCGTACAGTTTTTATCTGGAAAACTATACGCGGAAGACTTGCCTTGTGTCTGGCTTGAAGGAAAAATGCCACAAGATAAACGTAATAAAACGATGGAGCGACTTAAAAAAGGTCATATTAATATTCTTGTAGCGACTGATGTCGCCGCCCGGGGGTTAGATATTGATGATATTGGTCATGTTATAAATTTTGACATGCCACGCAAAGCTGATATTTACATTCATCGTATTGGACGTACAGGTCGTGCAGGGAACAAAGGAACAGCAATTTCTCTGGTAGAAGCTCATGATATGCTTGTTATTGGAAAAATTGAACGTTACACCAATGAACGGTTACAACGTCGGGTTATTGAAGGGTTACGTCCGAAAAACAAAGAATCCCGGGTCGCAATGAAAAAACCAAAGATAAAAATGAACACAACACAAAAAAAAGCTAAAGCGAAAAAAATTGCCAAACGGGCCAGTAAAAAGAAATAAAACTAATTAGCAAAAAAATACTCGTTGTTCTTATTTTAAATTCGACTTAAACTGCAGCGACTAAATACCCACGAAGAGTGAATAAATATGGTTAGGGAAACGCAGTTAACGAAAATATTCGTTAGTTATTCCGCCAATCTGAAACGTTTTATTAGCCGTATAGTTCACTCTGAAGATATTGATGACATAATACAAGAAACTTTCGTCCGCAGTTATGAGGCTGATTTAAAGAAAGAAATACGATATGCCCGCAGTTATATGCTCAAAACGGCTAAGAACCTTGCACTTAATCACGTGGCAAAATGGGATAACAAATTTAATAATTCAATAGAGGATTTTTCCGATCCTCTTGTTGAATTAACCACACCTAGTTTTGAAACTGTTTTTGAAACGAAGGAAAGATTTTTACTTTTTTGTAAAGCAACAGAACAACTGAGTAATTCAGTAAGAACAAGTTTTATTCTTAAGAAGGTCTATGGATTAAGCCAGAAAGAAATTGCACAACGTTTACAATTGTCAGAAAGCACGGTAGAAAAACATGTCGCTAAAGGACTACTGAGTTGTGCCCAATACATGGAACGATTTGAAAACACTAATGTAAAAACAACTAACTCAGTTTCTCCTATATCAGGTTTTCGAAGTAAAGTGAGTTTATAAGGAATGACTAAAGTGATCCCTTTTCCTAATAGATCACAAAACAGTGAAAGTTTAAAAGAGCAGGCTAGCTTGTGGGTTACCCGCATGGACAGAGGCTTGTCTGCACAAGAACAACAACAACTTATCGCCTGGATAAACCAACATATATCCCATCAGGAAAAATTATTTGAAATGGCATCTTTATGGGACGATTTTAATGTGCTAAACGAGCTGAACGGTCTATTTCCTTTAGAAATAAAACCTAAGAACCAAACTAAAAGTTTCGTTAAAATAGCGATGGCTGCCAGCATTACAATAATGTCTATTTTCGGTGGAGGATTATTTTTATCACTCGACCCTTTTGTCCTGCTTAACTCTGCAACTCCATCATTAAGCCAAATTAACACCTTTGAAACTCAGGTTGGTGAACAATCAAGTTTCACGTTATCTGACGGAACCAATATTCAACTAAATACCAATAGCTTAATTGAGATATCTTATACTTCTGGTAAACGTCAACTTACCTTACTCAGAGGTGAAGCTCGTTTTGACGTAGCCAAAGATAAAACCAGACCATTTACTGTCATCTCAGGAGTTCAATCCTTCACCGCTCTTGGCACAATTTTCAACATTCAAAAAAACAGTGAAAACAACATGGAATTAGTTGTTACTGAAGGCAGAGTTTTAATCACTAAAACAAGTGAAATCATTGATAAAATATCGACAGAAATAGCCACACTAACTGCAGAAAAACTACCGGGCATTATCGTTACTTCCGGGGAAAAAGCAGTGATTAAACAAAGTATTCCTGCACCAATTCAAACAGTATCGCCAGACCAAATACAACGTGATTTAGCTTGGCAAAAAGGGATGTTAATTTTTGAGGGTGAATACCTTGCCGATGCCTTGATGGAAGTGAGTCGCTATACAAATGCACGTTTCGAAATTATGAACCCATTGTTAGCCAAGATTAAAGTAGCTGGTTATTTTAAGGCTGGCGATATAGACGGTTTATTGCAATCACTCAACAGTAATTTCGATATCTCTTATCAAAAAGTTACCGCAAACCACATTCAACTTAACTTAACGACTCTGTAAACATTGTCGTTTTTAAACATGTAAATTGGCTGTCCCAAAAACGTTTACTTATACTATTTGGATATAACTTATATATAACTTTATCATTCTATTTATCCCTAATTTAGTCGCTATTTTTAGGAAAATCAAAAAAAAACAAAAAACTATAGAGGATTTTCTTTTATTGTCTGTCTATACTTACTGCGCAGTTGGCGGATTATTGCACAGTTGGCGAATTATGATTTATCGTCGTTTTCAAACCAATGCAAAGTTTTTTTACAGCTTAACAAGTGCGGTTGCACTCATTTTTATTTTGCTGGCGCCAAAAACTTATGCAGAAGGCTTGATTCGTTTTGATATCAAAAAACAGCGAGCTGATAAGGCCCTGATTTATTTTGCCCAAAAGGCAAATAAAACAATATTTTTTTCGTTTGAACTCACTAAAAAGGTTCAAGCGAATAAAATTAAGGGCTACTACTCAATAGAAGCTGGATTAAAAAGATTATTAAAAGATTCGGGGTTAATCGCTGTTGTTAGTAACTCTGGTCAACTGAGCATTAAAGTTGATAAACACTACGGGAGTAATAAAATGAAGAAAACGACAGCAATACAAGCGGCCTTAGTGCCAATCTTAATGGGAGCAGCGAGCCAAGCTGCGTTAGCACAAGATACGGATCTGGGCGCAGAAAAAGAAATTGAAAAAATATCGATCATTGGTAGCCGTGTTTCAGGACGAACTGTAGACGTTTTACCCGTGCCGGTAGATATTCTTTCTGCTGAAGCGTTAGCCAATACTGGTCAAACCGAAGTTGGACGGATGTTGCAAGCAATTGCTCCATCATTTAACTTTTCCAGCTCTTCTATAAGTGATGGTACTGATGCTTTACGCCCGGCAACATTGCGTGGTTTGGGTCCAGACCAAACCTTAGTATTGATAAATGGCAAACGTCGCCATCAAGCCAGCTTAATCCATATTAATACCTCGGTAGGACGAGGCACTGCGGGTACGGACATGAACGCAATACCCGCCTCCGCAATAAAACATATTGAAGTACTTCGCGATGGTGCAGCAGCTCAATATGGTTCAGATGCGATAGCAGGTGTTATTAATATCGTTTTAAATGATAACGATGAAGGTGGCAGTTTTGCACTATCCTACGGTGAATATACCGAAGGTGATGGTGAAACAACCAATATAGATATTTCTAAAGGCTTTGCATTAGGTGATGCAGGATTTGTAGATACAACCCTGAATTTCCGTGATCGCGATTTTACTAACCGTGCCGGCTTACATGGCTCTTGTCAATTCAATGGCTGTACCGACGGAGCAAATGGCGCAAATATAGCGGGCGACGCTCGTGAATTAACAGCACCACGTACAACGTTTAGAATTGGTGATGCCGTTTCTGAACAGTTTGCCCTGACAATTAATACAGGTTACGAATTAGGTGACGGTGAACTTTATGGTTTTATCACTTACTCAAACCGTGATAGCAAATCAGCGGCATTTTTCCGCCATAACGCTAATTCCGGTGGCAATGCTGTTTTAAATGATGGCGATGCAACTATTCCAGCTGGATTTTTACCAAAAATCCATTCTAAAATAAAAGATATCTCATATAACTTCGGTTATAACGTTGATTTTGACAATGGTGCAACTTTAGACTTTTCATATACATATGGTAAGAATAAAATTGATTATATAACCAGTGATTCAATTAACTCATCTTATGCCAATGATCTACATTATGGGCAAGGCCTGAGCGCAGCAGATATCCGTGCAGCTATTCCACGTTCAGTATTTGCATACGGTTTGGAATTGTCCTTATCAACCATAAACTTGGATTACACCCAAGACTTTGATTTCTTTTTCCTCGCATTGGGAGCTGAAATTCGTACAGACGAATACAAAGTTAATCCGGGTGATGAATATTCTTACCGCGATTATGATACTGTTAATGGCGTTAATCTTCACGCTTTTAACGCTTCTGCTGGTATGCAAGGATTTGGTGGTATTGGTCCTGAATCCGCTGTAGACGAAGCTCGCGATGTTTATTCATTTTATGCTGACGCAGAAACAGAGTTTGACGACTTCATTTTTGGCGACGACCTATTAATTTTAAGCGCAGCAGTTCGTTATGATGATTATCAAGGTTTTGGCGATACAGCTAATTTTAAAATTGCCGCTAACTGGTCAATTACTGAGGAAATTGCCATTCGTGGTGCAATGAGTACCGGCTTCCGTGCTCCGTCAATGCAACAACTTTATTTCAATAACGTCAGTACACAATTTGTGGTCAATGATGCTGGAAATTTAGTGGGTGAACAAGTAGGAACATTCAGAAATGATAGTCTCTTGGCACAAGCCATTGGTATCCCTAAATTAAAAGAGGAAGAGTCAACTAACTTCAGTGTAGGTACTGTGTTCCAACCTCTTGATGATGTTAGTATCACGGTAGATTTTTATAAGATCAATATTGATGATCGCATTGTTATCAGTAACAAATTGGGTAAAGGCTTGTCAGAAACTCTTGATGCAGCATTACTTGCTGCTGGAGCAGGTAAAGGGCAATTTTTCCTAAATGGTGCTGACACAGAAACTTCGGGTGTTGATATAATAGCAACATGGAATACTGAAGCATTCGGTGGTGGTTTAGATCTGACACTTGCTGCTAATTTCACTGAAACTGAGGTTGTTGAATTATTCACTCCAAGTGCAAGTGGACTAAGTAACGTTCCTGTTGAAGATGTATTTTCAAGCCAGGATATTTCTATCATTGAAGAATGGCAACCTGAAGATAGAATAAGCTTAAATGCTTTATACCGTCGTGATGAATTTTCCGTTAACTTAACGTTTAACCGCTACGGCGAATACACAGTAACTGACGGCGGACGTCAAACCTACGGTGCTAAGTTAGTAACTGATCTACGTTTCAATTACGACTTTAGTGAGCACTTATCGTTTAACATTGGTGCAAATAACTTGTTTGATGTTATGCCTGATAAAAACACAATAGGTAATTCACGTACAGGAACAATTGTTGATGATAGCGGAAATGTTATTGTCGACAGTACAGGGGTATTTACTTACTCTCGTCGCTCTGCTCCATTTGGTTTTAATGGCGCTTATTACTATGCCGGTGCTAAATATAACTTCTAAGCACTGTGTATAGCTAAATTACAGCCAATTAAACGCTAGATTAAAGCTAAAAATCAAAGTAAAAGGGATAACCTCAGGTTATCCCTTTTTTATGCTTAAAATAGACTGTATATTGCTTTAAGGCTTTAAGGCTTTAAGGCTTTAAGGCTTTTTATCAAATTTACGCTCAAGAACAGTAACTTCAATACTTTTTCTATACGCTTTCTATCTGTTTTGAAAACTATTTTTTTAAACTGATTTTTAAAAACTATAATTCTTTACGGGTAAAAACCCAATCATTGCCTTTACTAAATTCTTCACTGAATTGATAACCACCCAGATCAAATTCTTTTAGCTGTTCCACATCAGTCAACTGGTTTTGAATAATATAGCGAGCCATCAAACCCCGTGCTTTTTTAGCGAAAAAACTGATTATTTTATATTGACCATTTTTCCAATCTTTAAACGCTGGAGTGATCACTCTAGCATCCAAACTTTTTTTCTTAATCGATTTAAAATATTCATTGGAAGCTAAATTAATGAGCACGTCATCGCCCTGCTCACTCAATGCCTGATTAGTTTTATCAGTAATTATTTCACCCCAGAACTGATACAGATTACTGCCACGTTCGTTTTGCAATTTAGAGCCCATTTCAAGACGATACGGTTGCACTAAATCTAATGGTTTAAGCAAACCATATAGACCTGACAAAATACGCATATGTTGCTGAGCAAAACTGAAATCAGCTTCACTGAAAGATTTAGCATCAAGCCCGGTATAAACATCGCCATTAAAGGCTAAGATTGCTTGTCTTGAATTTTCTGTTGTAAATGGCATTGCCCATTGACCAAAACGAGCAGCATTTAATCCGGCCAACTTATCACTGATACCCATTAAACTAGAAATGGCTGCCGGTGATAATTTTACACAATATTCAATTAATAACTGACTTTGCGCCAATAACTCTGGCTGAGTAAAAGTAGTCGTTGCTAAAGGTGATTCAAAATCAAGGTTTTTTGCAGGAGAAACAACAAGTAACATCTTAGTTTTAATTTTAATAATGGAATAATAATTCAACTATAACATAATGGAAACGCAACAAAATATTAAAAACACGATAAAAAATATGACCTATCACTAATACTTCTAAAATCATGCTTGCTAAATAATGAAAATTTGATACAAATAGGTTGGTAAATTAAAGAAAACAACCAATTTTGCCGTAATTAAAGCGCAAATTACATTTTTTGTAGTAATATTCTTTCATAATTTATACATTTTTTTCATAGAACTAATCAAAGGCAGAGTTATGACCAACCAACTTTCTCAATTAAAAGAAATGACCACCGTTGTTGCCGATACTGGTGACATTGAAGCTATCGCAAAATTTCATCCTCAAGATGCAACCACTAACCCGTCATTATTACTAAAAGCTGCCGCACTGCCTAATTATCAAAATTTATTGACTGATTCAGTCACTTGGGCCAAAGAGCAATCAAACGATCCTCAGCAACAAATCATCGATGCTGCCGATAAATTATCCGTATTAATAGGATTAGAAATACTCAAAACCGTACCCGGAAAAATTTCTACTGAAGTAGATGCCAGGTTATCATTTGATACCCAAGCGTCTATCGCCAAAGCACATAAACTCATTGGCTTATACAACGAAGCAGGAATAAAAAACGATCGAATATTGATCAAACTTGCTTCAACATGGGAAGGTATTAAAGCCGCAGAGCAACTAGAAAAAGAAGGTATTAATTGCAACCTGACTTTATTATTTAGTTTTGCTCAAGCTCAAGCTTGTGCCGAAGCTGGCGTTTATCTCATTTCACCTTTTGTAGGCCGAATTCTGGATTGGCATAAAAAAGATACCGGTCGAACAGAATATCCGGCAATGGAAGATCCCGGTGTAGTTTCAGTGACCAGCATTTACAACTACTACAAAGCCAAAGATTACAAAACAGTGGTAATGGGCGCTAGCTTTAGAAACATAGGTGAAATACTTGCTTTAGCAGGTTGTGACCGTTTAACTATTAGCCCTGGTTTAATGGAAGAGTTAGAAAACTCAACAGAAACAGTAATTAAACAACTAACATCTGATCAACCAAAACTAAAAGCAGAGCCTACATTAACAGAAAGCGAATTTCGCTGGGCGATGAATCAAGATGCTATGGCGACTGAAAAACTAGCTGAAGGGATACGAAATTTTGCCATTGATCAAAACAAGTTGGAAGCACAACTAAGCGAATTATTTTAATAATTCATAAATAATTTACAAGCTTACCCATTGATAACAATACCTTTTGTAAATTAATATTAACAAAAGGTTTCCTTTCTACTTCAGAGTATGGTATTAAAAAGATGCAGTTGTAGATTAAAAAATGAGCATTCCATGGATACACTTCAAGAAGTTTCAAGCTTAACGAGTAAAGCAAAAAAATCTAACGTTAGTAGCAATAAAAAAAGAAAGTGGCGTGAAATAGAACAACTGAAAGAAAAATTCCAGCTAGAACGGGATTTAAAAATTTACGAAAATTCACTAGAATATATGTTGGAAGATTTTTAATACTGTCATTAATTGACGCTTTAAAAGACCAATCGAGTAGGGTGAGGCTTTTGCCTCATCCCTCTCACAGAACCGTACGTACGGACCTCGTATACGGCTCATGCATTCTTCACATTCCATCATTTAGTTTTCCTAAACGCTGATGGAGCAAGCCATCCAGTATTCACCTGCTCTATTGAATATAATCCAAGTTCCTCAAACCATAGATTAGGCATGGCATACTTAGATAATGGACTATTCGTATTACGCCATGAGTTCATCTTAATGAACTCAAATGGCGGTTTGAAGTTTAGCTGCTTTAATCTTCGATGTAGCCTTGTCGGCTTCTTCCACAATTTCAGCTGCACTGCCCTTAATCTTCGTCTTATCCAACCTGCTA
>JABSOJ010000121.1 GCA_013216005.1 Alteromonadaceae bacterium
TAAATCTTCGTTTTGAATTAATCGCTACAGCCCATGTGTAGCAATGGCTATTGACTTTTCGTTCGGGCACTATATAGTAACTTATTTCATGAAAATTTAACTAATACCAATTCCGACAATTGATTGAACAAAATATAATCGAATAAGTTAATTGTTGCAGTAAGTTAAGTGTCGGAATTGGTATTTTCAGCATTAGAGATATGTCATGCCTAAAATCGAAAGCGGTGCTTTGCGTAAACTTACAGCAGAGTTAGATGATCAGGGAAATGTTCACTACCAAATGCCTATTGGTGATTCTAGTTTAAAATTAAATCCTTTAATTGGTCAAAAGTTGTCATTAACTTTTGAGGGAAAAATTCTTTGCTGCCATTGTGGTCGTAAAACCAAAAAAAGTTACTCTCAGGGTTATTGTTATCCTTGTATGCAAAAATTAGCTCAATGTGACATGTGCATTATGAAACCAGAAACGTGTCATTTTCATTTGGGTACTTGCAGGGAGCCTGAATGGGGTGAAAATAATTGTTTTGTGCCACATTATGTCTATTTGGCAAATACTTCGGGATTAAAAGTTGGTATTACCCGTCATACTCAAATACCAACTCGCTGGATTGATCAGGGAGCGACTCAGGCACTACCTATTTTTAAGGTGCAATCACGTATTCAATCTGGTTTAGTCGAAGTGGCTCTTGCCGAATTTATTGCCGATAAAACTAATTGGCGAGCCATGCTTAAAGGCAGTGCGGAATCGATAGATTTGATCGAAAAAGCAAAAGAGCTTAAACCTAAAATAGCAGCAAAATTAGCCGATATAGCATTAAAGTATGGTGCAGATGCTGTGGAATCCCTAGAAGAACCAATAGTAGAGTTGCATTTTCCTGTCAGTCAGTATTTAGAAAAAATATCGTCTTTTAATTTTGATAAAACACCTACGGTATCAGGAACATTGTTAGGCATAAAAGGGCAATATTTAATCTTTGATTCTGGGGTTATTAATATAAGAAAATTTGGTTCTTATTATGTAAGTGCAGAATTTGGTTAATTTTTAATAGTATAGCTATACTTAGAATCTGAACCTTAATTCTACAGTTTAAATGATGAAAAGAGTAGTGGTTGTAAAAGGTTCAACCAATGAGTGGCTACTGCTGTTGTTCATGAATTAACTGTTGAGTTGTGGCTAATAATAAATTGATGGATTGTTATTTAAGGAATATGTTATGGACGCTATGGATTATGCTGAGAAAGCTGAAGATATTTTTGTTTTGTCAGACTCTTACGTTCGAATAAAAGAATTAATTGATGATGAGGCGTCAACTATTGACGATATAGCCGAAGTTATTATTCTTGATCCTGCATTATCAGGAACATTGCTTAAGCTTGCTAATAGTTCTTTTTTCAACTACCCGGGAAAAATTGATACCATTTCAAAGGCTGTATTAGTTTTAGGTATCACTGAAGTTTATAATTTAATCGTTGCTTATTTTACTACGGAGACATTCAAAACTCTTAACCTTGATCAAGATTTTTTAGATGATTTCTGGGCAAGTAGTGTCGATTGTGCATTGATCCTAACCTTTTTAGGTTCGAAGCTTGATGTACCAAATTCTGAACGATTATTTATTCTTGGGTTATTACATAATTTGGGAGAGTTATTGGTTCAGGAGTTTAATATTGATGAGTATAAGAAATATCAAATAAACAAAGACCTAGACTTACCATGGGATAAACAACAGAAAATACTGGATTGTACTTTTGCTGATTGTTCTGCAGAGTTGATGAAGTCATGGCAATTACCTTTTTGCTTAGTTGAGCCAGTTCGTTACCAAGACAGTGATGATTTTCAATTTTCGACCCTTGAAACACAATTATTGTACATTTCCAAACGGGTTATGTTGAAGAATACGTTATATGATTATAAACCATACGCTTATTTGATCAGTGAAGATAAATTGCAAGCATTAGGGATCACTGAAAAATTATTAGATGAAGCAGTAAATTACTGCGATATAGAAAGACTAAGTATTCTTGCTGTGTTAAATCCTGGTGCTGCGATGATTTTTTAGATGTTTGAAACACTTTTTTGGAAGAATTAGTTGTTTGGAAAAATTAGTTGACAATTAGTTGTTTAAGTACATAAACAACTAATAATTCATAAAAACATTTCAATTAATACCCGTTGCAATAATTAGAACAATTGGTACAAACAAGCATTAACGAAAGCTGTCGTTAATGCTTGATAGTATGCGCGACCCTGGGCACAGCGTATCCTGATCTAACTGGTTCAAAGGCGTATCAGTTGTATTGTTTATTTCATGGAAGTGACTACCTGTAGGGTCTAAATAGAGTAACCCGGTTAAAATTTCTCCTTTCTTTTTATGTTCTTCAATATCAACAATTGCTTTCATTGCGTTTTTAGAGTCGTAATCGGCTGTTATTTTTTGAATGCGCATTATCGATCCGTCGTGCAGGCATATATCTTCACAACCCCCTTGTGCACTGTCACTCGTTATTTCCTTTTTTACCGGGACAAAGTCAGCTATTGCGCCTGTAACTACATTGTCATGAACATAATCATAAGAACGTGTAGACTTTGGATGATTATTAAAAGTGACACAAGGAGAAATAATATCGAGAAAGGCAAAGCCGCGATGACTTATGGCTGCTTTTATTAAGGGCACCAGCTGTTTTTTATCTCCTGAAAAACTGCGGGCTACAAAAGTTGCACCGAGTTGCAGAGCCATTACACAAAGGTCAATGTCAGTAAATATGCTTAACTCGCCGGTTTTGTTTTTAACTCCTTTATCGGCAGTGGCTGCCAGCTGACCTTTTGTTAAACCATACACACCATTGTTTGCGACCATATAAACCATGTCTAATTGACGACGTACTACATGAGCAAATTGACCTAGTCCTATAGACGCACTATCGCCATCTCCCGACATTGCCAGATAAAGTAAGTCTCTGTTCGCCATATTGGCACCTGTAGTTACTGAAGGCATTCGACCGTGTACGGAGTTGAAACCATGGGCTTTATTTAAAAAATAATTAGGTGCTTTGGATGAACAGCCAATACCCGACATTTTGGCAACTTTATGCGGAGGAATTGACTGTTCATGGCATGCCTGAATGATAGCCGACGTTATAGAGTCATGGCCACAGCCAGCACATAAAGTTGAAAGGGCGCCCTCATAATCTCTATAAGTCAGTCCTAAGTCATTTACGGGTAAACGTGGGTGATGAAATTTAGATTTTTGAAAACTCATTGTTTAGCTCACCTGTTCTGTTACTACTTTACTGGATAATTTATTTAAAATGCCCTGTACAATAAATTTGCTGGTAATGGGCAAACCATCATAATTGGTGATTGAATATAGCTGAGCCGGGTCTATTTGTAATTCGGTTGATATTACGGTTCGCATTTGCGCGTCTCGATTTTGTTCAATGATAAAAATTCTGTTATGTTCTTTAATGAATTTAGTGAGTTGGTGATTAAATGGGAAAGCCTTGATCCGTAAAGTATCAACAGACAAACTGTGTTCTTTTAATTGATCCATCGTTTCGCTGATTGCGTGGGCCGTTGTACCGAAATAGATCAAACCCATATCGGCCGGAATTTTACTTTGGCAAATTTCTGCTTGAGGAAGCATCTGACTAGCCGTTTCAAATTTTCTCGTTAAGCGCAGCATATTATCAACATAATCATCAGACTTTTCACTATAATTAGCCTGGCGATTTCGAGAGGTTCCCCGGGTAAAAAAAGCCCCCTTATCAGGATGAGTACCGGGGAGTGTCCTATAGCAAATACCGTCACCATCGATATCAAGATAACGGCCGTAGTGTTTAATTTCTGATAGTTGCTCAGCCGATAATAGTTTACCTTGGTTGTATTTTTTTTCATCATCCCAAATAAACTCAGGAGTTAAATGGTCATTCATGCCTAAATCTAAATCACTCATGATGATCACGGGTGTTTGCAATTGCTCAGTTAAATCAAAAGAGAGTGCACTGAATTCAAAACATTCAGTGGGGCTTTCAGGAAAAAGTAAAATGTGCTTGGTATCTCCATGAGAAGCATAGGCACAACTTAAAATATCTGATTGTTGAGTACGTGTTGGCATGCCTGTCGATGGTCCGGCTCTTTGAACATTAATCAATACCATTGGAATTTCAGCAAAATAGGCAAGACCAAGAAATTCAGTCATTAAAGATATACCCGGACCGCTGGTGGCGGTGAAGGCTCTGGCGCCATTCCAGCTGGCGCCAATTGTTATACCAATCGCGGCTAATTCATCTTCTGCCTGTATCAGTGCGTAATTTTTTTTTCCGCTGGCGGGATCAATACGTAAACGTTCACAATAACTGGCGAATTTTTCAACCACTGATGTTGATGGTGTTATTGGATACCAACCGACTACCGTAGCTCCTCCATACACGGCTCCAAGGCCACTACCCGTATTACCATTGACTAAAATTCGGTCATTAATCAGATCCCGGCGTTCAACTTTGATTGGTAGCGGGCAAATAAAGTGTTGGTTGGCGTATTGATAGCCAATTTCCAGTGCATAAATATTGGGGGTGATGAATTTTTCTTTACCTTTGAATTGGTCGCCCACTAAAGATTTGAGCGCATCAAATTCTATATTAAGTAATGCGGCTAAAGCGCCGACATAAATTACATTTTTAAATAACTGCCGTTGGCGGGGATCTTGGTATTCTTTCTGGCAAATAGCAGAGATCGGCATACCCAAATAATGGATATCATCACGAAGCTGATCAGTGATAAGTTGTTTACTTGAATCATATAAAAAGAACCCGCCAGGCATTACACTGTCAATATCGTCAAATAGGCTTTGTGCGTTCATCCCCACAACGATTTCTGATTTTCCACCTCGACGGGCAAGGTAATTTTTTTCACTTACTCTAACTTCAAACCAGGTTGGCAGGCCTTGTATATTTGAAGGAAAAATATTTTTTGCACTAACAGGGATACCCATTCGGACAATAGCTTTGGCAAACATATTATTAGCGCTGGCAGAGCCCGTACCGTTAGTATTGGCAAAACGAATAACAAAGTCGTTAATAGCTGGTGGAATTTCTAATTTCTGGTTTGACTTTATTTTGTTCGATTCAACTGACTTAGCCATACTACTGCTTCTCCTTGATTGTTGATGCGATATTACTTAACACAAATTTTTTCATGTCCCATGCTCCGGTAGGACAACGTTCAGCACATAATCCGCAATGCAGGCAAACATCTTCGTCTTTGATCATTAAGTTACCTGTTTTTAATTTATCGGAGACCAATATTTCTTGTTGTGGATTAATCGTGGAAACCTTCAGCTGAGGTAACACTTGTTCTTTTAAAGATATAGCGCTATCAGGGTTGTATTCTACAAAACTAATACAATCCATCGGACAGACGTCTTCACAAGCAGAGCATTCAATACAGCTTTTTTCTTCAAACACCGTATGAACATCACAGTTTAAACAGCGATGTGCTTCTTCCAGTGCTAATTGTTCATCAAAGCCCAATTCAACTTCTTGTTTCAGTTCTTTAACAGCGTCTTCCCAATTTATATGAGGAACAAGATTACGTTCTTGATGACTGATTTTACTTTGATAACTCCATTCATGAATGCCCATTTTCTGGCTGATTAAGTTGAATGCACTTTCAGGACGGTCATTGGCAGGGTGTTTATTTTGGCAAAACAGATCAATTGAAATAGCCGCCTGGTGTCCGTTGGCGACAGCCGAAATTATATTTTTAGGTCCAAAAGCAGCGTCGCCGCCGAAGAATACTTGCTTAACTGTTGATTGCAGAGAGTTTTTATTGACTACAGGTTGCTGCCATTTATTAAATTCGAGGCCAATATCTCTTTCTATCCAAGGGTATGCGGTGTCTTGTCCTACTGCAACCAGTACAAAATCGCAGGGAACAAGTAGCGTTTCACCTGTTGCTTTTAAAGTGCGTTTTCCTATAGGGTCGTAAACTGATTGTACTTTTTCAAATAAAACACCAACAAATTTGTTTTTTTCAAATACATATTCTTTAGGACTGTAATTGGGCATTATTTCTATGCCTTCAGCCAGAGCATCTTGTTTTTCCCAAGGGGAAGCTTTCATATCGTCAAAACTGGAGCGTACTAATACTTTAACTTCGGTTGCACCTAGACGTTTAGCGGTTCGACAACAATCCATTGCGGTATTGCCACCACCTAATACAATGACGGAATTTGCTACTTTGTCGACATGATCAAAAGTAACATTTGAGAGCCAATTTATTCCGGTATCAGCATGTGTTGATACTTTTTCATGGCCAGGTATTTTCAACCACCGTCCTGTTGGTGCACCACTACCAACGAAAACAGCATCGAATTTACGTTGTAACAGGTTCTTTAGACTAGTGATTTCTTCGCCAAAATGGCATTCAACGCCCATATTAATTATATAGTCGAGTTCTTCATCTAATACGGTTTCAGGTAATCTAAACGCGGGTATTTGGCTACGCATCATGCCGCCGGCTTTTGCATCCCGTTCAAACAGGATAATTTCATACCCTGAAGGTAACAAGTCTCTAGCGACGGTTAATGAAGCAGGACCAGCACCAATGAGTGCGATGCGTTTATTGTTTTTTTTGAAAGGAGCTTGTGGCAGACGATGTAAAATATTGCCCTTATTATCAGCGGTAACACGTTTTAATCGGCAAATAGCAACAGGTTTATCTTCTACTCTGCCCCGACGGCAAGCCGGCTCGCAAGGACGGTCACAGACCCGCCCTAAAACTCCGGGAAAAACATTTGATTCCCAATTGAGCATATAGGCATCGTCATATCTTTTTTCCGCTATTAAACGAATATATTCAGGGACAGGCGTGTGGGCAGGACAGGCCTGTTGGCAATCAACGACTTTTAAAAAATGCTGGTAAGACGAAGTATCGGTTTTTCTCAACGTGGTTTTCCTCTTGCGGCTAACAATTTACAACAGTTTAATGATGTTTTAACAGGTGATTTTTCATATACCTAATATAAATATAGCCCAATATTGAAACTACACTCATTTCAAATACAGTTAAGCAATTTCTTATTTTTTTTTGTGCACCAGATAATTACAAGAGGTATTTAGTGGTGCACGTTTTTGGTGCATAAAACAGATGTGATTGTTGTTGGTGTTTCGTAACTAACTGATAAATAGGTTGTTAACTTCTTGGTATGTCAATTGAATAGTAATATGTAAACTATAAATAGGGGTGAATAATGAAATTAGTTAACGCAATTATTAAACCGTTCAAACTCGATGATGTTCGGGAAGCAATATCAGAAATTGGTGTTGAAGGATTAACGGTAAGCGAAGTTAAAGGTTTTGGTCGACAAAAAGGTCACACAGAATTGTACCGAGGCGCTGAGTATCAAGTTGACTTCTTACCTAAAGTGAAATTAGAGATCGCGGTAAATGCAGATGTAGTAGATCGTTTAGTTGAAGCTATTACCAAAGCAGCTTATACCGGAAAAATTGGCGACGGTAAAATATTCGTTTATGACTTGCAGCATGCTGTTCGAATTCGTACCGGTGAAACAGACCAACAAGCAATTTAAGGGGATTGAAATGGAAGAGTTAGTTAAAGTTTCGACCACAGTGTCAGAATTACGTTTTGCATTAGATACTTTTTATTTTCTAATATCTGGTGCGTTAGTTATGTGGATGGCAGCTGGTTTTGCCATGCTTGAAGCAGGTTTGGTTCGTTCTAAAAATACCACAGAAATACTAACCAAAAATATTTGTTTATACGCAATTGCTTGTGTGATGTTTTTATTAGTGGGTTATAACATTATGTATGTTGATAATCCTGAAGGCGGTATTATTCCTACAATAGCCGGTTTAATTGGCACACAGGCTGAAGGTGCTGATCATTCATTGGAATCTGATTTTTTCTTCCAGGTAGTATTTGTTGCTACCGCTATGTCTATTGTTTCAGGTGCGGTTGCTGAACGAATGAAATTATGGGCATTTTTAGCCTTTTCAGTGGTACTTACTGGTTTTATTTATCCGCTTGAAGGTTATTGGACCTGGGGCGGTGGTTTCTTATCTAAAGCAGGCTTCAGTGATTTTGCCGGCTCTGGTATCGTACATATGGCAGGCGCAGCGGCAGCATTGTCAGGTGTATTATTATTAGGTGCACGTAAAGGTAAGTATGGAAAAAATGGTGAAATCTATCCAATTCCAGGTTCAAACATGCCATTAGCGACTTTAGGTACTTTTATTTTATGGATGGGTTGGTTTGGTTTTAACGGTGGTTCACAATTAATGATTTCTGATGCTGAAAATGCAACAGCGGTTGGTAAGATATTTTTAAATACTAACGCAGCGGCAGCAGCAGGTGCAGTAGCAGCATTGTTAATTAATAAAATTATTTGGGGTAAAGCTGATTTAACCATGATTTTAAATGGTGCTTTAGCAGGTTTAGTGGCAATAACGGCAGATCCATTATCACCAACACCAATATTTGCCAGTTTGATTGGTGTATTGGCTGGCGCTTTAGTTATTATATCAATAGTAGCTTTAGACAAAATAAAGATTGATGATCCGGTTGGTGCAATTTCCGTACACGGTGTTGTTGGTTTCTTCGGTGTTATGATTGTTCCGTTCAGCAATGCAGAAACTACTTTCTCAGCTCAATTATATGGTAGTGCGGTTATTTTTGGTTGGGTATTTGTAGCGAGCTTTGTTGTTTGGACCATACTTAAGAAGACCATGGGTATTCGTGTAAGTGAAGAAGAAGAATATAACGGTGTAGATAAGTCTGACTGTGGTATTGAAGCTTATCCGGAGTTTGTTTCGATAAAAAGTTAATCGATAATAATAAGAGATTTTACTTTGTATTGTACTTTGTATTTTAGTTAAAGCAGCGTCGAGCTGCTTTTTTATTTTCCTCAAAAATCTCAAGCTATTTTTAAATATAAGAAAAAAATAGTGCTTTTTATTAAAGATTTACTGTCAAAGTACAAATATTGTGTAGAATTGAGTATGTGTATTTGAAATTAGCTTGTTTATATTTTTGAGGTAGGTCTTAATGGCGAGAGAACAATTTGGTATTTGTGCCGAGCCCAGTTTACATGGCTATTATTTATTATTTAATGCATTAGATGATAAAAATGCTTATCTTCGACAAGCATTATCGCGTTTACCTGCATTATTTGAAAAATATGCCGACAGGTTCTCTGAAGCTAATTTAACAGGGGTTGTTGCAATTGGTGCAAATTATTGGGATGAATTCCACGAACAAGCCCGCCCGAAAGAATTAACTGCTTTTTTGACAATGGAATGTGATGATCGCATTGCTCCTGCCGAAAATTATGATTTATATATTGAAGTACGGGGTGACAGGGCTGATGTTAACCACATAGTTACCGGTAAAATTTGTCAGCTGTTAGCCGACAGTGTTGAGTTAATTGAACAAGTTCATGCTTTTAGATTTTTAGACGGACGAGATTTAACAGGTTTTGTTGATGGCACTGAAAACCCTAAAGGTTACCACCGCCGTAGGGTTGCATTAGTGTCTGAAGAAGATGATATATTTAACGGTGGTAGTTATTTACATATTCAGAAGTATCGGCATAATTTAACTTTATGGAATACGCTTGAGCAAAAAGCGCAAGAAGACGTATATGGCCGAACCAAGCTTGATAATATTGAATATGCCAGTGAAGATAAACCTAAAACAGCACATGTCAAACGGGCAAGTTTAAAAGACGAACAAGGTCGAAATATAGAGATATTAAGGCAAAGCATGCCTTATGGAGATATGAAGCAGCAGGGCCTGTTTTTTGTTTCTTATTGTCATTCTTCTGCTCCTTTTCAATCAATTTTGAAAAATATGATATATGGTGACGAAGCGGGACATTTTGACCATTTGCTTAAATACACACAGGCAGAAACTGGTGCTGCTTTTTTTGCTCCCAGTTTAAATTTTTTACTGAGTCTTGCACAAGAATAATATTGTTAAATAGTGAGCCTTATGTTTATTGATATTATTTTTTCAGCTACATTGTTTATACTCAAATTGTCTGATTTTAACTTGAAGACTAATCAATATTTCTAGAAAATAACAATTCTAATTTAGTCATGGTGCTTTTTATTTCTGAGACATTAGTTGGAGCAATAAAAATAGTATCATCTCCGGCGATTGTACCTAAAACGCCATCACTTTTACTTAAACTATCCAATAAACGGGCAATTAACTGAGCTGCGCCAGGGCTGGTACGAATTATGATCATCAGTTCATTATGCTCGATATCCAGAACTAACTGTTTTAACGGGCTTTTAGCTGTTGGTACACCTAATTCTGCGGGTAAACAGTAAACCATCTCTTGTCGGGCGTTACGGGTACGTACTGCACCAAATTTACTGAGCATTCTAGATATTTTAGATTGACTTATGTTGTCATAGCCCTGAGATTTTAACGCTTCAACGATGTCGCTTTGAGAACCAAACTGTTCTTGTTTGAGTAGTTCCTTAAAGGCTTGTACTAGTGCTTCTTGTTTTTGTTGGCCAGTCATATTGGATCACTTTAGTTGTATTGTGTTGTTTGTGTTATTTGTATTGTTTTTTGGCTCTGTTGTAGATAATTGTTGTCCCTTCAAATGGAATTAAACTCAACCCTTATATCTAGGACTCTGTGA
>JABSOJ010000122.1 GCA_013216005.1 Alteromonadaceae bacterium
TGGAATGTGATGTTTACTTTGCAGATCCTTATTGTTCGTGGCAACGAGGATTGAACGAAAATACCAATGGTTTATTACGTCAATATTGGCCGAAATCAACAGACTTCAAAAAAGTATCGCAATCAGAAGTCCAAGATGTAATAGTAAAACTCAATGATCGACCAAGAAAGAAACTAAATTACAAAACGCCAGCCAAATTAATGGCTGAACATATGGTGGCTATAGCTGCTTAGTGGTTATGCACTTCAGAGTTGAATCTGCCCTTTAAAAAACACCACTTTTATTACTGATAAACGAACACCAAAATAGTATCAGTCAACCGCACACCTACTATTCGATTTTTTAATAACAAAAAAAATCAAGTCGGTGTCATATCATCCTGATCCAATGAACACGATTCATAATAAGCAATTATAGACAAAACAAAAAACATTACTGCCATATATATCAATACATTATCAGTTATAAACAACACACAAAGGTATAATAAAATAATTTTTGATTTAATATTTCGTAATTTAGACGCTAATAAGAAAAAAGCGACAAAAAACAATACACCATGTTCATAAAATATTTTAAGTGAATCACTATGGAGATTATTAAAACTTTTTAAATCTGTTGTATTCAGAATTGTTAAGGGGTAAGACGATCCCGCTCCATTACCTAATAATAAATTAAATGGTGATCTAACAATATCATCCACAACCCCCAAATACATATTAAAACGACCAAGGGTAAAAAAGTTAACACTTTTTCCTGTCAAGTCTCTAATAAGTTCTTCGCCCCAACCTATTCCTAATAAAAATATAATTAGAACAAAAAAAGAATTTATACATAAAAAAAATCCCCTAGATAAAACCTTCTTTTGAAAAATCAAGGGTAAAATCCAGACTAATTGACATAATACCAATGCAAGTAGAGCAATTCGTTTTAAAGTTAGGAACATTAATAACAAAGCAATAGCCCCTTCCTTATATTTTTTTTCTATTGAAAAAAACAGACAAAAGACTCCAAAAACAAAAGAAGCAGAACTCTCAAAAGGTGCAGTTGAGTCAACTAATGAAAAGTTGCCAAATTCCATCCCAAGGGTAGAAAGGAGAAAACATAAAGAAAAAATATAAAAAACCACAACTAAATTGACTGTTTTACTTACATAAAGCCAAACAGGTATAAGGTAAGATGCGACGAAAAATAAATCTTTGGTACCATGAACAAAATTAAAATTTTTCGAAATAATTAACCCTACCCCTCCCCAGACTAAATAAAATAACAAGGCAAAATTCAGATTGTTCGACTTGAAAATATAGGTCCTTTTTTGTCCAAAAAAATAAATAAAAATAGCGATAAAGGGAAGCATATATTTAATATATCTAATTCCTGGGATCATTGTATCCAAAAAAGAAAGACCAATGATGGCAGTAAATAAATACGTCATAAATTGGGATGACGTGTATGTCATTTTATTCATAGGTGTTATTTGCATTTATTATTGTGAGAACATTATTTAGGAATTTTATTTCGACTTTTTATACCATTAAAACATATATACTTTTCAAAACATGATTTTGGTAAAACAAGTCCAATTTTATATAATATGGATAATAGTAACTCAATCACTACAAATAGATAGAGAAAATCAGTACCTTTATTAAAATAATCACCAATGAGAAATACACAACAAATAAAAAGTAATCCGCAAATAAAATTACTTAAAAACATCCACTTATCTTGCCGTTTCAATAATAACTTTGAATCAGATACGGCGAAGAATAATAATGCACAAGCTCCAAAACCAATTAAAACTACATATTGCTGACCAGCGTCACTATTAAATAATATTTGTGATAACTCAGCAGAGAAAAACCAAGCAATCAAAAGTGATAAAACAGCCATAGCAAAGCAAAATATATTGAGCTTTTTACAAAGTACATCATCTACTAATTTAGTATAAAAAACTTGAATTAACATTCGTTTACATGCAACTACTAACAACAAAACTTTTAAAGAAGTCGCTAAGTATACAAAATCACTATTAGTTAATCTTTCTCCAATGATTGTTAAAAAACCAAATCTTTGAAAAACAATAAATAGCCCTGCAATCCCAACCCAGCTGGCTGTGATATAAGAACGGTAAAAAAATTTATTAGGTCGATAAAAAAGAGCGCTACCAGCAAACTTACTAACTAAAATTCCTGCTAAAAAAACAAAAAAAACCAAGAAAGCAAAATAAATCAATGGAGAAGCACAACCAAGAACAACCAATAGCAAAAATATAGAAAGTGGTAACGATTGACGAATAAATGACACAAATGCAGCTGATTGGGGTTTAGCCAGTCCATAAAGAACAAAGTCATAGCTAATGGCAAATATTGGAGCAACTAATAATGAAAGCCCTATCTCAATTTGGCCCAAGTCTAAGAAAAGCCATATTCCCCCACAAAGACTACAAAACAATGCAAGTGTAATTCTTGCACTTTGAACTTTAGAGAGGACTTTCTTCCAATCGGTTGAAAGTGCAATATCTCTTGTTGCTGTTGCATTTAGTCCAAAACCAATAAAAGCTATCAACAATATCATCGTACTATCAATTAAACCTATTGATACAAGATCTTCTTCAGAAAGATAACGTGCCGCAATAGGATATAATAAGACAGATAACAAATGACCCAAAGCAGTCAAAAAGGCAACAGTAAATAAATTTTTAATAGAATTATTCACAAAAGATCTCGCAACCGAAGTATTCTGCATTCAAATGCATGAACCATTTAATTCGTGAGTATAAATAATTTATCAACAACCAATTAAATAGTGATATTTCACATAGTACAAAGTAATACATTGATATCTAGTAGTTATTAAAATTTAATTAAATCATTTATTCAATAACTGCTGTATAAAATAAAAAATAAATCGGGGATTTTGCTTTAAGTAACGAGTCCACAATCGCTTAGGTTCACTAATTAAGCGAAATAACCATTCAAACCCCATTTTTTGCATCCATTTCGGCGCATGTTTTTTATCACCCGCGAGAAAATCAAAAGCAGCGCCGACCCCCACCATAACACATTGTAACTTACAATAATTCTCAGCCATCCAACGCTCTTGTTTGGGACAGCCAATACCAACAAATAAAATATCTAACTCCGCCTTATGGATATCAGCAATAACTTGTTTGTTTTCACCTTCTGTCAACAGTCTAAATGGCGGCGAATACTGATAAGTTATTTTTATATTAGGAAACTGCTGTTTTAATGTAGAAACCACTTTATTAAGCACCAGATCTGTATTCCCACCGTAGAGCCCAATACGTAATTCAAGATCATTACTTCTTTCACATAACGCATTCATGATGTCCTGACCACGCACTTGCTTAGCTTGCTTGTGGCCCAACAATTTCTGCGCCCAATAGATCGGACGTCCATCAGCTATGACTAAACCAGCATTATTAACAATTTGGCGAAACTCCGGAGAATCAAAAGTTTCCATACACATATGAACATTAGAAACGCACACATAAGATGGTTCCTTCTTTTCACTGAGCATAAGCACCTTGTTAACTGCTTCATGCAAATTAGTCACATGAACCTGCATAGTAAGGATATTAGATTTAGTTAACAATTTTCAATCTTCCTGACGAGAACGTCTTCATATATTTTTAATAATTGTGGGTAATTAATTGTCGCTGTATATTGGTTATTGAACGTTTTAATTGCCTGAACGCTCATCTCATCAACAAGTAATTTATTATTTGTCATTGTTTCTATGTGCTTTTGTAAGTCATTCACATCGTTAGGTTTAAATAATAGACCATTGCTATTATGTTCAATTAGCTCTGACATTGCACCTATATTTGAAGCAATAACCGGGATCCTAAGAGAAAAAGCTTCAATAACAACCAAACCAAAAGGCTCTTCCCATTCAGTTGGCATTATTAAAAACTTTGCCTTTGCCAAAGCTGAAATCACATCTTCGCGTGATACCTGACCTTTAATTTTGACATTACACCCTGACGAATTTTGAATCTCCTTTAAAAGTGGACCTGAACCATATACATGTAATTCGATGTCTTGTTTCTGCCAACTAGTTATTAGTGTCCTTATACCTTTTTCCGGCACCAGACGACCAATAAAAATAGCATAATCTGAATTCTTCCCTGTTTTACTCTCTTTTAAATCAATTGAATTTATGAAGTTAGGTTTCACCGTTATTTTTTCCGGTGAAAAACCCGCCTGACAATAAATATCTTTCACTCGCTGTGACGTTGCAATAAATCTGTCGATTTTGGTTTGCCATATTTTATTTTTTTTGTACTTTTCAATCGCTCTTGCTAAAAAAAAAGTGCCAATATAAGAGTTTTTGTATGCTTTGTATTTAACCATTGCATAAGCTGACTTTTTTATACTTTCATAATTGCATTGTCCGTTAACAAAAAGCGTGGCACTGGGACACAACAAGCGGTAATTGTGCAAGGTATGAACAACCGGAATATTTTCTTCAATGCAAGCATCAAAAACAGACGGTGTTATCAACGGAAAAAAATTATGCACATGTACTATATCAGGCTTAAAATCCCGCAAAATTTCTTTTACTTTATTTTTTTGATAAGTTGAATAAGTTAAATTAAAAACGGCTTTTAACTTTTGCCAGAATGACTTTATAGCGTTATTTGAAACTTGATACAGTTTTACTTCATGACCGTGTGCTGACAATAACGCCATTTCATCTTTTACAACAAGATCTTCTCCGCCAGCTTGTTGATAAAAATTATGACAAAATAATATTTTCATAACAGACCACCAACCATAATAAACGCTCTTAATAACACATATAAATTGGCAGATATAAAATCACAAAGCATAATTTACCAACATCAATTTAGGCACTGACCATATAAGCTAAATTAGGGTTACAGTTCAACAATGTTTTCTGTTAATTTACATGAGTTCAAACCTATACAGGCTATGGACTGTATCAACTTAAACATGATAATACACAAATATGAACTGTTACCCTGTTTGATTGGTGCCTCAATTTAAGAGAATGATTTAGAATGGAACGGTTAATCATAATAACCCGGCTTATTCTTTCTAACCTTAGAGGAAAACATAATATTCAATTTATATTTATACACCAATGACTGATATATCAACCCCAACGAATCAGATATTAAGGAGTTATTTGCGCTATCTGGTATGTTGTCAATTTCTTCCAACAAACTTGTGATCGAGTAATGATGACTTCTTGCTACATTTTCCCCCAGAGACTTAATATATTTTTTTAAATACCATTTTCTTAATTTATTGTTAAAAATTTCATGCCACTTCTGCAATGGTTCACAAGTGATATTTTTGTATTTATATTGACCTGTAGGATCACCCATTTCGTCCAAAGCGAACGTATTATCATTAAGCCCAACCAATTGCTGCCAATCTCCTGATAAGCCAAGGTAATCATGAAGCTTTTTGCAGCAAGCTTCATTGTTGGTCACAAGTTCCTGATAATCAATTGAAATGGAGATGTTTTTATATTTGTCATAGGCTTGACTCAGCAGGACAGGCCCAAGCAAAAGGTCATCTTTATTACGATAAAGTTTAGAAAAACTATTGTTATTCCAAGTTGTTAAAATGGAAGAAAAAACCTGAACTGGATTTCTAAATAAGAAGATAAATTTTGCCTTGGGGAATAACTCAATTATTTCATCAATTATATAATAATAGCGAGGGGTCTTATCAACAAAATACAATGCTGAATTTGTCGCTGCTCCTTTGTATAAAGACAACACAAAGTTAGCCAAGAGTTCATTATAATTTGGTCCGGACTCAACCTTTTTTGAAAAATTATTAATTGCTTTTGTGCTTGTTTCAGAAGAAAACTTAGATAAGCTATCACCTTTTTTCATATCAATTAAAGGAAGTAGCACCCAAGGCTCAGCAGTAGTCGCTACATCTGGATGATTAGACAAAATTCGTTGCAGTAATGTTGAACCAGTTCTGGGTAGTGAAAAAATAAAAACAGGTGTCACTATTAAAATCCTTTAAGTTTTTAACTCATATTCTTTTTATAAACGTTTTATAAATTTTGCCGGTACCCCACCCCATAATTCTCCCGATGGAATAGAATTTGTTACAACAGATCCGGCAGCAATCACACTATTTTTGCCGATATTTACGCCTTTCAAGATAACACTGTGACTTCCAATCCACACATTATCATCAATTTTGATCGCTTCGCAGACAAAGCCTTGCTTTGAGTACAGTATTCCTTTTTGATCAGTCTGGTGGTCATGATCGTAAATGGAAACATTATCTCCGATAAGTACATCTTTCCCTATACCTATCTTGACTCTACTTACTATAGTCACAAACCTGTTCAAAAATGTGCGGCACCCAATAGATATTTCTCCTCCTTCACAGTGACACAACGACATTTCTTCGATCCAAACACCAGAAGATAATTTTATACTCCCCCGACTCACTCTAAAAACAGACCATGAACCAAAAAAATATTTCCATCCTTCAACACGGTGAAACGTTTTCAAATATAACAATATAAAAAAGGTTCGAAAACCAAATAATAAGGGGCGCAATTTCATTAATCATCCTTCATAACTTTCAACTCTTACAAAACCTTCAACTCTTTCAACTCTTGAAACTCTTTCAACTAATTGAAAACAATTAAAATTTTGCTTTTAATCCGCTCCAAATAATACCTGGATAATGCTCGCAGTGGACTGGCACCGTGAATTAAAGAAGCGGCCATAGATTCCCGGTAGCTTAATTCTACCTGCGAATTACTGATCCCGCCCAAGCGCATTTTCACAGCAACCTCTGGAACAAAACTTATTTTAATTGGATCCCAAATTCGCAACAGAAATTCATGATCTCCGGCAATAGTAAACCCTTGACTGAAAAGCCCGTATTTTTCATACACTGTTTTACGAACAAAAACTGAGGGATGGGCAATTCTCATTTTTTTCAGTAATTCTGATTTACCAATATCTTTACCAACGCGTTTTATTTCACGACCATTTTCGTCAATTTGAACAATATAACCGTGACACAGATCTGCACCATTCATTTTTAAGGCATTGACCATTCTACCTACAACGCCTTCGTCTGCGTAAAAATCATCAGCATTCAATATATGAATTATTTCCCCGGTGGCTCTTCTGATGCCCTTATTAAAAGCATCATAAACCCCTGTATCAGGTTCACTTATGCATTCAACCCCTAATTCTCGCGCGTATTCAGCGGTACCATCTTCTGAACAGCAATCAATCACAATATGTTCGATATTTTGATAATCTTGTTGTTGAACCGATAAAATACAATCACCAATGGTTTTTCTACCATTTAATACCGGAGTAATAACAGTCACTTTCATATGATTATTTATTTGATGCTCCATTACATAACTTCACTATGATAAATTTATCGATCAGATTTGGCTATCTGATATTTTAGCTACATTATAGCTAAAATATAACCAACATATAGATAACTGATGTTCATATCAAATGTTTATCTTTATAGTTTTTAAGCCTTTTTCTCGCGTAAAACACCAAAGTAAAGAACATAATAAGATTTGCTCCAAACAAACCTAACATTGCTCCTTCCAACCCTGTTGATTGCACAAGATATTGACTACACAATAAGGAAAACAATGCGGATATTAAATACGAGACAAATATATATTTTGCATGTTCTAAAGTTCTCAGGATTATTCTTAAAGGAAACATAAGAAAAATCAGAAAATAAATAATGACATAAGCCACAAGTAACCAACTGAATTGTGTATATTCAGGACCATACACAAACTTCATTATTTGCTGAGAAAACACCACTATAACAAGTGAAAAAACACCTATTACACAACTACAAACAATCGTTACTTGGGTAAAATATCGAACCATTGCTTTTATTCCAGAGTCAATCAAAACCTTCCCGGCCCTTACAGGTACAATATTTTCTATTATTTGAAATAATATTTTATGAATTCCCATCAAGTTTTGTGCTGCTTTCATTGCGCCCACAACAAAATTACCCAAATAAGCGCCTACCATGACCATAAATAAATTATTGGTAAACCAATTAGCAATAGCAGAAGAAACCATCCATTTTGCCAAATGCCAGTTTCGTTTCCATGCATCATTACAACATTGAAAAGTACAACATTGAAAACTGAGCCGTATTTTTTTATTTAAAATAATACTAACAATAACAGCTAAAGCTGAGGTCAAGGCTATAATAAATAAAACATCAGTAATGTGAATAGTTGGTTCCAGAAAAAATAAAAACAAAAGCAATAAAGCTTGGCCTACATAACTAATAACATCATTTATTAATGCTGCAATCGTCATTTCTTTTGAATAAAAATAACGCCTGAAGAAATCTTGAAGCAGAAAAAAGAATAAAGTGACGACTAAAGGAATTAAAAACGAATGAATTTCAAATTGTGGATATAAAAAATCAACTAAACTACCAACAATAAAAACAATGAAAGAAGCTAATAGAGAAAACAACAAAACAAGTGTAAACATACCAAAATAGTAGTTATCTCCGTCTTTCGCTTTTATCTTCGGACCAATTGTCACCATTGGCCCTAATAATAATGACTCCTGAATACTAGCCAGAAACTGTATGACCAACCAGATCAGAGTAAAACGACCAAACATTTCTAAACCCAGTAATCGAGCAATGACAATCCCTGTGAAAAAGTTTGAACCACTCACAAGTCCCTGATCTATTACCGCCCAATTTAGTTTTTTGTAACGCTCAAATATTGAAACTAACATAAATACATTGTTTTAATGAATGGAGTATCTTTTATAACCATGTAAGCAACTCTATTTTAAATTAAAACAAAAAGATACAAAGATAATAACTTAGGTCTAATAACTTTGACCAACCTTGTTTGTTTTAATAAACAATTATGAGTGTCCGTTTTTTTTACACTAACCCTTTTCAAAAGAATCAAAAACCCAACAAAAAACACTAACTAACTGTTAAATATATAAAATAATATTATGGTCGAAAAATTGCATTGTCATAGAAAAGCTAAACTTTGTATAACTTGCGCATATCGGGTACTCTACGGAATATGTAAAATTTAAGTAATTTTTAAGGGATTGCAGTATATGAATAAACATCTTATATTTTCTATTTTAATAACACTTTTTGTTGTTAATACAGCTAACGCAGGCTTAATAAGTGGTAACATAAATGACACTTTACCTTTGCCCACTGTATTAGCTCTCAATTCGCTTCCTGAAAGTAATACCGAAATATTTTTATACACCGAACGTCAAGATTTTTCACTTCCCAGCGATCTATCTGTTGATTTTTTTACTGGAACTGCTTCTAGTGGCGTCATTGCGGCTAATACAAGAATAAATAGTTTCTTTATCAATTTTGATGCTGTTGGCACAGAATATACCGAAAATTCATTTAATGCGGAGGGTAGCTACCTTTTTGATACTGAAATTTTGGGTGTTATATGGGGTGGTTATCGACCTGAGGCTCAACCGCTTAGTTCTGGATTTTTAGATGCCAGTGATTCTCTTGTAGGTTTGCCCGGCATTATTTACGGAACTAGTGCTTTAGGTCGCGGATTAGAACCTGAAAACTTTTTCGGTGAAAATACCACGCAAGACGTTTTATATGTTTTAGGCCCTAACAATCGTCGATTAGATTTATCATTATTCGTAAAACCAGCGTATGCCGATCAACTGCGAGTTATAACCGCTGTTGCCGAAGTACCTGTACCCGCCACACTTTTATTGTTTGGCCCTGCTTTATTGTTACTGATTAATTTAAAACGCAGAAAATAAATTCTTCAGTTTATTAATAACTCAAGTTTCGGAGTTCATTTTAACCACTTAGAATGAACTCTTTCGCTATTCTAAAGCCTCTTGCCGTAATGTAAAACTATCCATTTGCATGACTTGCGTAAAAAATTCGACGACGGTTTGTTCTATCTGTCATTCCGCACATAAATAATTAATTTAAATTTTATTAAACTAATGTTGCATATATAAAATTTTATTTATAAAAATGTTAACACTTGATCTATATTGAAAAATATCATCTGATTCGCTTGACAGGGATCACCGTTCTTGATCTATTACTGTCTTTGCGTGATGAAAAAATTATGGCAATGTATACAACAAAAGGTCTTGACCATTTAGGTTTAGTTGCTGGCATGTGTGAAGAGATCGGTATAGCTAAGATTATTGACCAAGCACTTCCTGAACAGCGACCTGACAAACATATTACATGCGGTCAATTAGTTGTAGCAATGATTTTAAATGGTCTTGGCTTTGTTGGTCGTACATTGCACATGTACCCAGAATATTTTAAAGAGCGACCCGTTGAACGCCTTTTAGGTAAGGGCATTAAGATGGAACATATCAATGATGACGCATTAGGTCGTTGTCTCGATCAGCTCTATGAAGCAGGTGTTTCGGGTATTTACCAAACCTTATCAGCCCAGGTTGTTGACCTTCTCGACCTCCCTTGTGAAGCGATTAATTTAGACTCTACCAGCATTCATGTTGATGGCAATTATGAGCATGATGAAGACTGTAAATCTATTAAGTTAGTGAGGGGTTACAGC
>JABSOJ010000123.1 GCA_013216005.1 Alteromonadaceae bacterium
CTGTTTAAGTTATAAAAACCAGCTGTTTGATGGGTTACGCCTACGGCTAACCCATCCTACGCAATAGGGTCTCAACTTTATAAAGTTGAATTCGTCCGGTTATTTTAACAGTTAAATCAATCAGCAATAAAACTGCGTTTATCAAATACTAAAGTTAATCTGTATTCTTCACCCCGAATTCAAATTAAACACGAGTACTATCAAATTCAATAAAAAAAGTTTGTGACATTGTTTCTGTCGTGGTGATATTTTCAATCTCTGCTGTGATCCACAAACGCCAGGTCATTTTTTCTTCAGAACAACTGCCTAACATGGTTTCTCCAACAAAATGATTTTCCTTTTCTGATGGTAACAGTGATTTCGATGGCGATGGCGATGGCGAAAACAGTACAGGAATTTTTCCCATAAACATTTCTTTACCTTCAATATATGCTGAAATTTTATTTACTTTTAAAACTTCATCACCTTTTTGTAAATAATTCACCTCAATATTAAATGCCGCTTCTGTAATAACACTGCTATCAACAGAAAATTTAACATCAAATACTCCAACTTGAGTTTCAACTTCGCATCGGCTTTGGCTTGCTAAACATATTGGTTTGTAAGTAACCCGAACGTTCTGAGACGATGGGTTACAACTACTTAAAACAATAAAAAAAAGTAAAATTACAAAATAATTAAACATAGATTATTTTTAAAGCACTCATGAGGGTCGTTATGATATTTATTATGCTATCAAAATTTTGTCAGCACACCAATATTACTAATATTACCAATAAAAAAACAATCAGCCAATTAATGCATTTTTCATCATTTTCAAAGCGTCCTGAACCATAACTAACTGATTTACCATAATTAGTCACATATAAAATTTCAACCAACATTTTTATGCTGCATTCCCCCCATAAAGTCACTGAATGCAATTAAGCTTTATCTTGATCTATATCAAAGTAAAAGCGTTATATTGGTTGATTTCTGGCATAGCCCGCGTGTAAAATTGCGCGCTGTATTTCATGCTCTCTCGCTTGCATGACATATGACATGGTCTTTTGAACAAAAAACATAGAAATGTACAAATTGTGTTCGTTAACCAAACAGACTCACAATTTATTACCCTTCTCTTTAAAATATATTTGCGGAAAACTTAACATGACTCAAAGTAATACGTCAGCAGTAGACTACAACTTCGATGTTGTACGACAATTTACTGTTATGACGGTAATCTGGGGGATCTTTGGTACACTGGTAGGTGTTCTTATCGCGGCACAATTAATTTGGCCAGCGTTAAATTTCGATACACCTTGGTTAACCTACTCTCGTCTTCGTCCTTTACATACTAATGCGGTAATTTTCGCATTTGGTACTAGTGCATTGTTTGCAACGTCTTATTACGTTGTACAACGAACCTGTAAAACAACATTATTTGGTGGCAAACTTGCCTCATTTACCTTTTGGGGATGGCAAGCAGTTATTGTAGCGGCTGCTATTTCATTGCCTATGGGTTATACCTCATCTAAAGAGTATGCAGAATTAGAATGGCCCATCGATATACTGCTTGGTATAGTGTGGATGTCATATGCTATTGTATTCTTCGGTACATTGATTAAACGTAAAACCTCTCATATTTATGTTGCTAACTGGTTTTTCGGCGCATTTATAATTACCGTCATGATATTGCATATTGGCAACAGTATGGTCATTCCAGTTTCTCTGATGAAATCTTATTCCATCTACTCTGGAACTATTGATGCCATGATGCAGTGGTGGTACGGACACAACGCCGTTGGTTTCTTATTAACCGCTGGTTTCTTAGGTATGATGTATTATTTCGTACCTAAACAGGCTGAACGTCCTGTTTATTCTTATCGTTTATCTATTGTTCATTTTTGGGCAATTATTTCGTTATACATTTGGGCTGGCCCACATCATTTACATTACACAGCTTTACCTGATTGGGTTCAATCTGTTGGTATGGCAATGTCGATGGTTTTATTTTTACCATCCTGGGGGGGTATGATCAACGGTATTATGACCTTGTCCGGCGCTTGGCATAAACTACGTTATGATCCTATTTTACGTTTCTTAATCGTTTCTTTATCTTTCTACGGCATGTCAACTTTTGAAGGCCCGATGATGGCCATTAAGTCGGTTAATGCATTATCCCATTATACTGACTGGACCATTGGTCACGTTCATTCCGGTGCTTTAGGCTGGGTGGCAATGGTATCAATTGGCGCAATGTACCACTTGATCCCCGTATTATTCAACCAAGGTCGCATGTACAGCATCAAGCTGATAAACGTCCATTTCTGGATGCATACTGCGGGTATCATACTTTACATTGTAGCAATGTGGATATCGGGTGTTATGCAAGGTTTAATGTGGCGCGCGGTAAATACCGATGGCACTCTGACTTATAGCTTTGTTGAAAGTTTAACTGCCTCTTATCCGTTCTACTTTATCCGCTTTGTGGGTGGTGTGTTGGTTGTTGCAGGATTTATTTTGATGGCATACAACATGTTTAAAACAATTGCAGCGAAAGACGGAAGTCTTAAGCCTGTTGAAGCGTTCTAAGGAGATGAAACATGAAAAACAAACATGAACTTATCGAAAAAAATGTTGGTTTATTTTTTATCTTTACCATCCTCGCAATAAGCATAGGTGGCTTAGTTGAAATAACACCGTTGTTTTTTCAAGCGGCAACTAACACACCAGTTGATAATTTAAAACCTTATACTGCGTTACAAATGGAAGGTCGTGATATTTATATCCGCGACGGTTGCCACACGTGTCATAGCCAAATGATCCGCCCGTTAAGAGCCGAAACAGAACGTTACGGTCACTACTCTGTTGCTGGTGAACACGTTTGGGAACATCCATTTTTATGGGGTTCTAAACGTACAGGTCCTGATCTAGCCCGTGTAGGCGGTCGTTATAGTGATGCGTGGCACATTGCACATTTATATGATCCCCGCTCGGTTGTACCGGAATCGAACATGCCGGCATTTAAGTGGTTAAGTGAAAACATACTTGATGGTGAGCTTACCGGTAAAAAACTTGAAATATTTAACAGACTAACTAAAAACCGTAGCCATAAAGATGCAGAAGGTAATCCTATTCCTTTGTATAGTGCAGAAGAAATTGCTGGCGCAAAATCAGCGGTTAAAGGTAAAACTGAAATGGAGGCCTTGGTTGCTTATTTGCAATCACTTGGCCATGCGTTGAAGTAGCATTATGGATTACGGAACCCTTAGAGGGCTAATTACCCTACTTATTTTTGCACTTTTTATCATCATTGTGATTTGGTCATATAGTAAAACACGTAAGTCTTCATTTGACGAAGCAGCAAATTCTATCTTTGACAGCGATAACCAATGCGACAGCGACAGCAAGATAAATAACGCTGACGTAACAAGTCACATTGAAGATAAAAAAATAAAAACTAACGAACAGGAGACTAATAATAATGTCTAGTTTCTGGAGTATTTGGATAACAGTTTTATCATTAGGCACTTTAGTAGGTTGTTATCTCCTATTACGCATGTGTTTGACAAACTTTGCCGGCGTTGAAGAAGGCGAATCCATGGGCCATTCTTTTGATGGCATTGAAGAATTAAACAACCCTTTACCTGGTTGGTGGAGTAAGTTTTTCTTGGTAACAATCGCTTGGGCATTCGGCTATTTGCTGCTTTACCCCGGTTTAGGAAATTGGGAAGGTTTATTAGGTTGGAAGAGTTCAAACCAAGGGATTTTAAGTCTTGCTGAATCAAAAGCAATGGTTACTGCGTCTAAAGAAGCAGGGCTTTTAGTACAATACGACCGTGAAATAGCGGCTGCAAATGCAAGATATAACCCTATATTTGAAGCCTATGCAGCACGTAGCATTGAAGACTTAGCTACCGACAAAGCCGCATTAAAAGTAGGCCAACGTCTATTTTTACATAATTGTTCTCAATGTCATGGCTCTGATGCACGTGGTGCTACAGGTTTCCCTGATTTATCTGACAAAGATTGGCTCTATGGCGGAACACCTGAAGCTATCAAAGAATCAATCATGCATGGTCGTAGGGCCGCAGGGATGATGCCTTGGAAAGCAGCATTAGGCGGCGAACAAGGTGTTAAAGAAGTTGCCGCTTATGTATTAAGTTTAAGCAACCGAAAGGTTGACACTGAACTTGCTAAAGCCGGCCAAACTAAATTTGCACTTTGTATGGCTTGTCATGGCACTGACGGAACAGGCAGTTTAGCTATGGGCATTGCAATAGGTGCTCCAAACCTGACTGATAATACCTGGTTATACGGTAATTCGCCGCGTAGCGTTGAAGAGTCAATTCGTAACGGTCGTGCTGGTGTAATGCCTGCCTGGAAGGAGCTTTTAGGTAAAGAAAAAGTTCATGTGATCAGTGCTTATGTTTATAGTTTATCGCAAAAATAAACCTAAACCTGTTTAACTTTTTTTGTAGGATGGGTTAGCCAAAGGCGTAACCCATGAACCGCTGTTTTATATAACTTAATTAAAAGTTAAATAGTTAAGCACGCCAAATTGATGGGTTACGCCGTAGGCTAACCCATCCTACAACATATGGTTCATGACTGAACCTTTATAACCTTTTAACCTTTATGCAATAGGCATCTTGCTTGTTACACTCAACACGAAGTAAATATTAATGAATACACCCTGGTACAAAGAGCCCATGGCTTGGTTTGTTTTTTTCCTGCCCTTCTCAGCCGTTGTTGCTGGCATTGCTACTTATATTATTGCCAATACAAATCCCGATACTTTAGTCGTTGGTGATTATTACAAAGAAGGCAAATCTATAAATCTTCAGGTTTCTAAAGTTAAGCTAGCTCAAAAATTAGGCATGCGTTTCAGTCTTCAAATGACTGGCAATGACTTACTGATAAAACCTATCGGGATAGAAAAAGTATTTCCGGTATTGAATATAAGTTTTCATCACCCTACCCTTGAAAAAAAAGATTTCGCCCTTGTTTTAACACCTGATGGTAATGGTTTTTTCAGACATCATTTTAATAATGATGTTTCAGGAAAATGGCATATTACCGTTACACCTTTTGAAAAACACTGGAAAATTCAAAATACCATTGCCTTACCACCAAGTAATGTTATCGCTCTGATCCCTGATCCTATTGAAGCGCATTGATGTCAATAATCAGGTCAAAAACAGGGCAAAAACAGAGTCAGAAACAAGATCAAAAGTAATATAAAATAATGTCAAAAAATTGTTTTCATTGCGATGAATTAATTCCAAACAGCGTTGAACTTACAGTAACAATAAATAAAGTTGCACAGCCAATGTGTTGTATTGGCTGTCAAGCCGTTGCTGAAGCCATTGTCGCAAATAATCTCACCGATTATTATAACTTTAGAAGTGAGTCTGCTCAAAAAGGTGCAAAATTAGTCCCTAAACAATTAGAGCGCAATCAGTTATTAGACGATGAAAGTCTGCAAAATGAATTCACTTATACGATTGAAGACGCAGAAAACCAAATCCAAAACACCTACGAAAACAATGACCAAGAAGCTCTACATAAAAAAAGTATTCTAAAAGAAACAATATTATCTATAGACGGTATCAGTTGTGCAGCCTGTGCCTGGTTAATTGAAATGCAAACCGCCAAAATTGACGGCGTTAATAATATTACCGTTAATGCCACCACTCAGCGCGCGACGATAAGATGGCAAAGTGAAAAAGTTAAACTCAGTGATATTATCAATACAATAGCAAGCATTGGTTATCAAGCTTTGCCTTTTAAAGCCAGTACCTCAGAACAGGCAAATATCAGGCAAAGTAAAAGTTACATTAAACGCTTAGGTATTGCCGGCATTTTAATGATGCAAGTATTGATGATCGCCATTGGTTTGTATTTCGGTGCGTTTGCCGACATGAGCGAATACAATCTGATTTATTTACGCTGGACCAGCCTGTTACTTACCCTACCTATTGTAACTTATGCCGCTTTACCTTTTTATATCGGCGCAACCCGAACACTTAAATCTAAACGTTTATCCATGGACGTTCCCGTATCAATCGCTATTATCCTTGCTTTTTGTGCCAGTGTCTGGGCAACGTTAAGTCAACAAGGCGAAGTTTATTTTGAATCCGTGGCTATGTTTACCTTTTTATTATTGATCGGTAAATTTCTGGAATTTAGAGCCCGCGCCCGCGCGGCTGAAGTTTCTGCCAACCTGCTGAAACTTATGCCAATGGCAGCAACTAAAATAGTTAATGATCAAGAAGTGTTAATAGCCGCTAAAAAGCTCATTGCAAAAGATATTGTGCTGATTAAACCCGGTGAAGTAGTACCTGCTGACGGCGTTATTATTACAGGAAGCAGCCAGCTAAATGAAGCCATGTTGTCGGGTGAACCATTACCAATAAATAAAACCTCAGGTGATCAGGTGTTTGCAGGAACAATAAATGGCGACGGCAATTTAACCATTGCAGTAAAACATTCAAGCAATCAATCTTTCTTAAGCCAATTAATTCGTTTAAGCGAATCTTCACAAGCACATAAACCTAAACTTGCCCG
Organism: Alteromonadaceae bacterium; assembly: GCA_013216005.1. Lineage (GTDB taxonomy): Bacteria > Pseudomonadota > Gammaproteobacteria > Enterobacterales > Alteromonadaceae > JABSOI01. The sequence continues at coordinate 6,553 of JABSOJ010000123.1, forward strand.
TTTATCTAACAAAATTGCACAATACTTTATCGCCGTTATTTTAGTTACCGCAATAGCAACAGCTCTTTATTGGCAACAAAAACTGCCTGAGCAAGCTTTTTGGATAACCTTATCTGTATTAGTGGCAACTTGCCCTTGTGCCTTATCTTTAGCAACACCAACCGCCCTTACCTGCGCAACTACCCAGTTAAACCGCTCTGGTATCATGATAAAATCAAGCCATGTAATGGAAACGCTCCCTAAAATTGATTGCATCGCTTTTGATAAAACAGGCACATTAACTTCAGGTGAATTTGTTATCAGCTATGTGTTAGTCATTGATAAACGTTACAATGAAAACACTGTTCTGGCGATAGCCTCTGCCCTGGAATCTTATTCTGAACATCCTCTTGCAAAAGCATTTAATCCTTACAGAGATTTTACTTACAAAAATGAAAATATTATTGTTCATTCGGGATCGGGTATATCCGGTACACTAAATAATAAATCAATGAAAATAGGTAAAGTCAGTTGGTTACTTAGTGGTGTTTTACTGGAAAAATATCAAGACGCTCAATGTGTTCTCGTTGAAAAGGATCAACTTATCGCTGTATTTTATTTAGAAGATAAAATTCGGGATGATGCTGAGGACCTGCTTAAATATTTCAACAAAAACAACATTAAAACTTTAATGATTTCCGGTGATAACCAACATGGCTGCGATAAAATTTCTAATCAACTGAGCATTGATGAAGTATCCGGTAACCTCAGTGCAAAAGACAAAATGGCTATAATCAAAAACAAGCAGAAGAATTTAACTGTTGCCATGGTGGGTGATGGTGTAAATGATACCCCTGTTTTCGGTGTTTCTCATGTTTCTATTGCCATGGGAAGTGGTACTGATATTGCTAAGAATGGAGCCGATGTGATTTTGTTAAATAATAAACTCAGCAATATAAAAAACCTTCGTGAAATAGCCCGAAAAACCCGTACAATTATTTGGCAAAACTATTGTTGGGCTTTTGGTTATAATGCGCTTATTTTACCGCTAGCGGTTACTGGTCACGTTACTCCTTATATGGCGGTAATTGGAATGTCGGCAAGTTCTATACTCGTGATCACAAACTCTTTACGCCTATTAAACAAATAAAAATAAGCAAATAAGCAAATAAGCAAATGAAAAAAAACAAGTCAGATTAAAGTAAGTATGAGTAAAAAAATGAGTGTCATTTACGTGTTAATACCAATAGCAGTATTACTAACTGCCATTGGCATTTATCTGTTTTTCTGGGCGGTAAAAACAGACCAGTTTGATGATCTTGAAAAACAAGGCATGAGCATTCTTTTTGATAATGATGTTAATACTAACAACAGCGAGAATATTGAAGCAGTCCAATCCGAACCAAAGAAAACCAATAAACAACCATGAACATTGATTTATTTTCCGCTTTTATTATTGGTTTACTGGGCTCAGGTCATTGTATTGGCATGTGCGGCGGTATCACCACGATGTTAACGTCTGCCCTGCCCAGAGAAAACTTATTAGACAGCGCTTCACCTGCCAAGTATTCTCTAAACAAGTACTCCAACATCCGGCTCGCAGCCTGTTATAACTTCGGCAGGATCACATCTTACGCATTCATCGGCGCAATTGTAGGTTTCACCGGTTCAATAGCCGCTAAAAATATTGGCGTGCCTTTGGCTGGTTTAAGATTATTAGCCGGTATTTTTTTAATTTTATTAGGTTTATATCTTGGTCAATGGTTAATGTGGCTTAGTAAAGTTGAGCGTATCGGCAAAATATTATGGAAAACTATTTCTCCCTACAGTAAAAAATTAATCCCGGTAAATTCACCACAAAAAGCCATAGGTTTAGGACTTTTATGGGGCTGGCTACCCTGCGGTTTAGTTTATTCAACCTTAACCTGGTCTTTAGCCAGCGGTAATGCACTTTCCGGTGCAGCAATAATGGCATGTTTTGGTTTGGGCACATTACCCGCATTAATGACGATGTCTATTGGCGCAGTAAAATTCAAAGAATTGGTTATCCAGCCATTATTTCGAAAAACAATGGCTATATGCATAATATTTTATGGAATATATAGTACATTCGTTGCATATTCACTGTTGTTCTAATATCATTTACACCAATAAATTATAATGTTATCAAGGTGTTTATGCAAAATAGACAGTACCAGGGCCAACAACATATCCATTGTCAAAACTGTAGCATCAGTGAATTATGCCTGCCTTTTTCTCTTAATAAGCAAGAATTAGATACCCTGGATAAAATTATCGATCGTAAGCGCCCAATACAAAAAGACGAAGCTTTATATCAAGACGGCGATAAAATGACATCTTTATATGCCATACGTTCAGGCACTTTTAAAACGTATATGATAAATAGACAGGGTGAAGAACAAATCACAGGCTTTCATCTGGCAGGCGATTTATTAGGCTTTGACGCAATAGCCAACACAGAACATCCAAGTTTTGCTGTATCTTTAGAAACATCTATGGTTTGTGAAATACCCTACAATACCTTAGACGGCCTTTCCAACACTATGCCCAAGCTTAAAAAACAAATATTACGTTTAATGAGTGTCGAAATTCGTTCTGATCAAGAAATGCTCTCCTTACTTAACCGTAAAAATGCCGAACAACGTCTCGCAACCTTTATAATGTCATTAAGCACCCGTCATCGGGCCCGTGGTTTATCTTCAACTGAGTTTCGTTTAACAATGACCCGCAGTGATATTGGCAATTACATTGGTTTAACCGTTGAAACAATTAGCCGTTTAATTAATCGCTTTAACAAAGCTGAAATCCTTAAAATTGAAGATAAATTGGTCACCATTCTTGATGAGACCAAATTAATAATGACAGCAGGTTTGTAATACTATTTCACCCAATTCAAGGAACAAATTCCAACAGGAATAAATTATTTTTCAAATTGGTCTAACTTAAATTTGATTTACAACAAATATTAATCATAATAATTAATGCACCATGTATTTATTTATTTTAAGTGAGGCATTCCATGGAAAAACATCAAAAAATACTTGTGGTTATTGATCCGAATACAGAGCACCAAAAAGCGCTTGATCGGGCAATAACTCTGGCAAAACATACCAAAGCAAATATTACTGCATTTTTAACCATTTTTGATTTTTCGTATGAAATGACCACTATGCTGTCAAGTGACGAACGTGAAGTCATGCGTAAGTCTGTAGTGAACGATCGAAAAAATTGGCTCAATGACTTATTTCATAATATTGACCATGAAGACATTAATATAGATTGCAAAGTCGTCTGGCATAACCGACCCTTCGAGCCAATAATCGAAGAAGTAATTGAGCAAAAGTACGATATTGTCATCAAAAGCACTCATCAACACGATAAGCTAAAATCTGTTATTTTTACCCCTACAGATTGGCATATATTAAGAAAATGTCCTTGTCCGGTATTATTAGTCAAAGATCATGAATGGCCTGAAAATGGTAATATCCTTGCGGCTATTAATGCTGGTAATGATGACAGCGAGCATCATTCTCTTAATAAACAAATTACGGAAGAAGCCATTAACTTATCAAAAATTATTAATGCTAATGTACATTTAGTTAATTCATACCCCGGTACTCCAGTGAATATTGCAATTGAAATTCCTGAATTTAATTCTGCTGAATACAATGAAACTATGCTCCAGCATCACCAAGATGCCATGTTCAAACATGCAAGTGAATTTGATATTGATCCCGAACATACCCACATTAAAGAGGGCTTGCCTGAAGACGTAATAGAACAACTTTCTAAAGACTTAGATGCAGAATTAGTGATTTTAGGAACAATTGGCCGTAGCGGCCTTTCAGCAGTATTTATCGGCAATACAGCAGAGCACGTAATTGACCGGCTAAACTGTGATGTATTAGCCTTAAAACCTGAAGGATATATTTCACCACTGGATAATTCTTAACTATTTAACGGCACCAATCAAACCGGGTAACAGTTCATATTTGTGTATTATCATGTTTAAGTTGATACAGTCCATAGCCTGT